>NZ_VMMS01000004.1:0-24603 GCF_013277315.1 Streptococcus sp. 2106 | reverse complement strand
CAATGGCCACAGGATGGTTACTAGACAATGGTTCATGGTACTACCTCAACAGTAATGGCGATATGAAAGTTAGCCAATGGTTCCAAGTTAGTGGGAAATGGTACTATGTAGATGAATCAGGTATGCTTGCAGTCAATACAACAGTAAACGGCTATAGAGTCAATGCTAATGGTGAATTGGTAAACTAAATCTAACTGAATGAATCTTAATATTATTTTTTGATAGGATATTAAGGCTGAAAATAACTCCATAATCTCTAGCCAGATTTATTCTACTGGAGATTATGGAGTATTTTGTAATATAAGAGATAATGGAAGGATGAGCTAGTAACTCAACATACTTATATAATAGATTGAATCTAGAGTAGTACATAGTTACTGATGAAAAATCAACTGTTAAAGTGCCTGCTGGCAAATAATTACCTAACACAGGTTCAGCATCAAGTGCAGCACTTGCTAGTCTTGGTCTAGTGGTGGTAACAAGTGGTTTTGCTTTGCTAGGAAGAAAGGCTAGACGTAGAAAATAGGATAGCTAGAAAATTCTATTCTCTACTTAAAGTTAGATTATAAGGGGGATTTGGAGAAATCATCAATCCTAGTGATGGGTGAGAAAAGTGAGAACCCAAGATAATCGCACACTTTAGCTGAAAAGGGATATTCTATCAATGTAACCAGTCTCTTCTGTCTCTAACTGTGGAATAGAAGATGGGCAATATCGGATAGAAAAGCTAGCAGAATAGCTCTATTGAAGAGAGGAGGGAAACCGAAAAATTGGGTGCCCCTCCTCTTTTTTGGTATAATAGAAGATAGAAAACGAGGTTAGAAGAGATGATTTTTGATACACATACACACTTGAATGTAGAAGAATTTGCGGGTCGTGAGGCAGAAGAAATTGCCTTAGCTGCTGAGATGGGTGTGACACAGATGAATATTGTGGGTTTTGATCAACCGACGATTGAGCGTGCCTTGGAGTTGGTAGATGAGTATGACCAGCTCTATGCGACTATCGGTTGGCACCCGACAGAAGCAGGGACTTACACAGAGGAAATTGAAGACTACTTGCTTGATAAGCTCAAGCATCCTAAGGTGGTTGCCTTGGGTGAGATTGGTTTAGACTACCACTGGATGACATCGCCAAAAGAGGTGCAGGAACAGGTTTTTCGCCGTCAGATCCAGTTATCTAAGGACTTGGATTTGCCTTTTGTTGTCCATACCCGTGATGCGCTGGAAGATACCTATGAGATTATCAAAAGTGAGGGCGTTGGTCCTCGAGGTGGTATCATGCATTCTTTCTCAGGAACTCTTGAATGGGCAGAGAAGTTTGTCGCGCTTGGAATGACCATTTCCTTCTCAGGAGTGGTGACTTTTAAGAAGGCAACTGACCTCCAAGAAGCAGCTAAAAAGTTACCTGTGGACAAGATTTTGGTGGAAACGGATGCGCCTTACTTAGCACCTGTACCCAAGCGTGGTCGTGAAAACAAAACAGCCTATACTCGCTATGTAGTGGACTTTATCGCTGACTTGCGTGGGATGACGACAGAAGAGCTGGCGGTAGCAACGACTGCAAATGCAGAACGAATTTTTGGATTGGACAGCAAGTAATGAAAGAAAAAATTTCTCAAGTCATCGTGGTTGAAGGTCGCGATGATACAGCCAATCTCAAACGTTACTTCGATGTAGAGACCTATGAGACACGAGGTTCTGCCATCAATGAGCAAGATATTGCACGTATTCAGCGTCTACATGAGCTTCATGGAGTCATTGTCTTTACAGACCCAGATTTTAATGGGGAGCGGATTCGCCGCATGATTATGACGGCCATCCCAACAGTTCAGCATGCCTTCCTCAAACGAGATGAAGCTATTCCTAAGTCCAAAACCAAGAGCCGTTCCCTGGGAATTGAGCATGCCAGTTATGAAGACCTGAAAATGGCTCTAGCTCAGCTGACAGAACAATTTGAACATGAGAGTCAGTTTGACATTAGTCGTAGCGACTTGATTCGCCTTGGTTTTCTAGCAGGGGCAGACAGCCGTAAGCGTAGAGAATATCTGGGAGAGGCTCTCCGAATCGGCTATTCTAACGGCAAGCAACTCCTCAAGCGCTTAGAGTTGTTTGGGGTCACCTTGGCAGAAGTGGAAGAAGCTATGAAATCTTATGAGTAGGAAAGATGTGACTGTTACAATTTTTTAAGTTCACAGTATTTTTCGAAGCAGGTAGAAGAGGAGGCGTCTGATGTTAATTGGTCAAAAAATTAAAGAGATTCGGATAGAAAAAGGAATTAGTCGTCCAGATTTTTGTGGAGATGAGCAAGAACTGACGGTTCGTCAACTGTCGCGAATTGAAAGTGGAGCTTCGCAACCAAGTTTGCCCAAGTTAGACTATATTGCTCGCCGGCTAGGAGTTCCAGCTTATAGCCTTATGCCGGATTTTTCTGCTCTTCCTCCTGCTTATTTGGAATTGAAATACCAGATTTTACGTGAACCAATCTATGGTAAAGAAGAGGAGTACGATAAGAAAGAAGCGTGTTTGGAAGAGATTTATAAAACATACTTTGATAATCTTCCTAAAGAAGAACAATTAGCATGTGAAGTATTGCAGGCGTGTTTAGATACTTCTAGAACTAGAAGGCCTGAATATGCAGAGTTAATACTTGAGGAACATATGCCTCAGATTATAGAAAAAGAAGCTTATTCAATAAATGATATGTTGTTGATTCGTTTCTTTTTTTATCAAATGCTTATTAGAAAAGATCTTGCCAAATTTATAAATCAAATCGAAAAGCTAATGCTCTTTCTTTTGGAACAGAAGAAGGTAACTCAAATAGAGAATTACTTTATAATTAGAGATACTCTTATTTCAGGAATGTGTTGTCTTGAAAAGGTAGGAGTAACTGATTGTTTTAATGATTATCTATCGTGTTTACAAGAAATTATGGATAAAACTCAAGATTATCAAAAGAAACCTCTTGTATTTATGTTTTTGTGGAAGCAAGCATTAAGAGAAGAAAGAGATTTTAGTTTAGCTGAATCATTTTATCAGTCTTCTAAAACATTTGCGCAGCTAATTGGAGATGAATTTCTAGTAAAGAAATTGACAGAGGAATGGCAAGAGGATGTCAAAAAATATTTATAAACATAGTGAATCAGTGACAAAAATGTCCTTGTTCTCGCATCAAAACAGTTCTAAAGTTCGTCTTTAGAGCTGTTTTTTAGATATAAGCTAAAAATGACACGAAATGGTTAGATTTTAAGGACATTGATGTCCTTGGAGTTTATTTAAGAATAATTTATAATTAATTAAAATGTGAAAGGAGATTACAGTATGAACTTTTCTATTTTATTTAGTTACTTGGTTGTTTAAATAAAATTCAATCTACTATAGTAAAATATCTAAAAAATTCGATTTTTTCTTTGACAACAAATAATAAAAATGATATTCTTATCATATAAGAAATCGGTTTCAAAAAAGAGAGAGGAGGATTTATTTTGTTGCTATGAAAAAATTAAAAAAATACCTTCCATTCTTTTTCTGTCTACTATACCTAATACACGGAATACTTGATTTATCAACTTTAAATATTTTAGGTGCAATCTTTAAAATTATAATTAGTACTTTGGGTATAATAGTTACATATCCGTTTTATAAAGAAGGAAACGAATAATTTAAAGAAATAATTCTGTACTCAGTCTTATTTAGTTGTTCTCATAGTAGTAGGAATAATCCGTGTTTACCATTTGCGAGTAATAAACAATAATCCTAAAAAAGTCTCTGACAACTAGTGATTGATTTTTCTCGGATTAGTTTCACACAATTGTTTATACGAATGATTGGAGATTATGTTAAATTTACTTTGTGGTATTTTGCAATCAGAGTACATCAAATAGGCACCTTTTTATGTGTCCTTCGTTTTATAATAGGGTAAGAATATTTATAAACATAGTGAAGCAGTGACAAAAATGTCCTTGTTCTAGCATTGAAACAGTTCTAAAGTTCGTCTTTAGGACTGTTTTTTTAGATATAAGCTAAAAATAATATGAAAGAATTAGATTTTAAGGACATTGATGTCCTTGATAGTTCTTGAAAAAACGGATATAATATATTTGAAGATGTTGCTAGTAGAAAGAACTTAATAAACTTCTTAACATGGCGGTGACTGTGGTCACCTTCTCACTAAGTGACCAAGTAACTTTTTGGAGGAAATGATGAAACGCTTATTTATTTTGATTTCAATGGTATTAGTATCGCTTTATATGGTGATAAATTCCGTTGATCATCGAGAAGAGATTTTATTTGGTAACTATCCCTCTGTTGATGTGATGGGTACTGGGCTAGACCAATCAGTAGCTGATCGAGAAAAGCTGACAGAGGCTTTGAGTCACTTGGCGGTAGAGTACAATAGTCTCATCGCTCGTCGGATTGTTGAGCCAAATGAAGCTGGAGAAACACGCTTTACCTATGCCACTTATGGTCAGGGAGAGCTTCCAGAAGGTCTGACCATTTCCTCCAAGGAGAGTGCAGAAACGAGTGATTTATTAGGGTCTTACTTGATTGTATCAGGAAGTTTGGATGGAGTGAGCTTACAGACCGCCCTGCAAGAACTTGGTTATAATGGTGTTGTCTCGAATAGAACAGAGGCATTTTCGATGGTCGTCCTCTTGTCTGCTACCCCAATGGGGCTACTGAGTCTAGCTATTTTTCTGCTGACTTTTATGAGTCTGACCCTGATTTATCGGATCAAGTCTCTTCGTCAGGCAGGGATTCGCTTAATCGCTGGTGAGAGCTTGTTTGGGGTGGCTCTCAGACCAGTGTTAGAAGATGTGAGACAGCTTATCTGCTCAGTGCTGCTATCCAGTCTTTTGGGATTGGGGATTCTCTGGTATCAAGGTGCCTTGTTTATGGCAACGGTGCAACTGGTCATCATTGCTCTTCTACTTTATGGATTGACTCTGGCAGGGATTTCTACCTTACTAAGTGTCGTCTATCTACTTGGTTTACAGGAAAATAGTCTGGTGGATCTATTGAAAGGGAAACTCCCTCTCAAACGTATGCTGACATTGATGATGGTGGGGCAACTCTTAGCCGTACTGGTGGTCGGATCGAGTGCGACTGCTCTCCTACCCCACTACCGTGAAATGCAGGAGATGGAGAGAGCTAGCGATAAATGGAGCCAGTCCTCAGACCGTTACCGTCTATCCTTTGGTTGGTCTAGTGCATTTGCCGATGAAGAAGGAATGCGTAAGGATAATCGTGAGTGGCAGACATTTACTGAAGAGCGGTTAGCCAATACAGACTCTTTTTATATTATGAGCAATGTTGACAATTTCTCAGATGGAGCAGAAGTGGACCTAGATGGCAATCGTCTCAGTGACTACACACCGTCAGGGAATGTTATCTATGTCTCACCGCGCTATCTGATAGAAGAAAAGATTACCGTTTCTTCAGAGTTTATGGACAAGATGCAAAACTTGTCTGAGGGAGAGAGTTTGGGCTGATCTTGCCTGAGAGCTTGCGAGAGCAGTCTGCCTACTATCAAAGATTATTTACAGATTACCTGCAAAGATTTTCATCTGAAAGTGTAGAGGCGACGAGTCAGAAACACTACCTTCCACAGTTAAGGCTAGCTTTTACAGAAACAGGACAGGAACGTTTCCTCTATAATGATGGGTACAAGACAACACGTCAGTACCTAAAAGATCCGATTATTGTAGTTCTAACGCCGCAAGCGACTGGAACAAGACCTGTTGCAGGGATGTTGTGGGGAACTACGGCTAATAGTGCCTTGAAGCTAGATCGATATGGAGACAGCATTACCGCTCTAAAAGAGCAAGGTCTGTATCACAAGGTCTCTTACTTGGTAAAAAGCCAGCTATTTTTTGCGAAGGTACTAAATGACAAACGGGTGGAGTTTTACTCTCTCCTTATTGGGACGATTTTGACCCTGTCTACGGCTATCTTGTTATTTGATTCCATGAATCTTCTCTATTTTGAGCAGTTTAGACGGGAGCTTATGATTAAACGTCTTGCTGGTATGACAATCTATGAGCTTCATGGCAAGTACTTACTGGCGCAAGGAGGAGTTCTCTTGCTTGGCCTAATCCTATCTAGTGTTTTGACAGGAGATAGCTTGATTAGCGCTTTAGTTGTAGCTTTATTTACGCTTAACGCTCTGTTGATTTTAGTAAGGCAGGACAAAAAAGAAGAAGCTGGTAGCATGGCAGTATTGAAAGGAAAATAAGATGATTGATATTCAAGGATTGGAAAAGAAATTTAATGACCGCGCGATTTTCTCTGGTTTGAATCTCAAGCTGGAGAAGGGCAAGGTCTATGCCTTAATCGGAAAGAGTGGAAGCGGAAAGACGACTTTGCTGAACATCTTAGGCAAACTAGAAAAGATAGATGGAGGAAAGGTTCTCTATCAGGGGAAAGATTTAAAAACCATTCCCACTCGTGAGTATTTTCGAGACCAGATGGGCTATCTCTTTCAAAATTTTGGCCTCTTAGAAAACCAATCAATCAAAGAGAATTTGGATTTGGGCTTTGTTGGTCAGAAAATCTCAAAAGTAGAACGTTTGGAAAGGCAAGTGGAGGCTTTAGAAAAAGTTAATCTAGGGTATTTGGATCTAGAACAAAAAATTTATACTTTATCTGGGGGAGAGGCCCAACGAGTTGCCCTTGCGAAGACTATTTTGAAAAATCCACCCTTGATTTTGGCAGATGAACCAACAGCAGCTCTTGATCCTGAAAATTCAGAGGAGGTTATGAATCTCTTGGTGGGCTTGAAAGATGAAAATCGAATGATCATCATTGCGACCCATAATCCCCTAGTCTGGAATAAGGCCGATGAAATCATTGATATGAGGGAGCTTGCTCATGTGTGAAAAAATCCGTATTCGCAGGGTATCTGATTATCCCAGTGCCAGAGGTGGTTTAGAAGATATTCTCATCATGGAAAATATGACCAATCATCTCCTTTTGGTTCAAATCCGAGTGAATGGCTATTTGCTTGATTTTGCTAGTATTGAAGGTCAAAGGCAAAAGCATTATCGTTTGAAAAATTTACCTCAAGCGGTTGAACTGACAGTGGACGACGTGGAGGAGGATGTAGATTTGACCCTACCTGAAAATCGAAGTTATCAAGAAGCTGATTTTTTTGAACGTATGTTTCGAGAGAACCGCTAAGGTCACTTTTAAAGATTTCCAAGACTATCTTTCTTCACGAGGAAAGATAGTTTTTTGGTATGATTTTCACCCCCAAAATACAAGGGGAATGTGTTACAATAGTAGTAACAGATAATAGAAAAGAGAATAGATGAGAATTGCAGATTATAGCGTGACCAAGGCAGTGCTGGAGCGTCACGGTTTTACATTTAAAAAATCCTTCGGACAAAATTTCCTGACGGATACCAATATCCTACAAAAAATCGTGGATACGGCTGAAATTGATGACCAGGTCAATGTCATCGAAATCGGGCCAGGTATTGGTGCCTTGACGGAGTTTCTGGCTGAGCGTGCGGCTCAAGTTATGGCTTTTGAGATTGACCACCGTTTGGTACCGATTTTGGCGGACACCTTACGTGATTTTGATAATGTAACCGTAGTTAACGAGGACATTCTTAAGGTTGACTTGGCGCAACATATCCAGAATTTTAAAAATCCTGACCTGCCAATCAAGGTAGTGGCTAACTTGCCATACTACATCACGACACCTATTCTCATGCACTTAATCGAGAGTGGGATTCCTTTTAGTGAGTTTGTGGTCATGATGCAAAAAGAAGTGGCGGACCGTATCTCCGCTCAGCCGAATACCAAGGCATATGGCAGTTTGTCAATCGCTGTGCAGTATTACATGACTGCCAAGGTTGCCTTCATCGTGCCTCGTAGGGTCTTTGTGCCAGCGCCAAACGTGGACTCTGCTATTTTGAAAATGGTGCGCCGTCCAGAACCAGCCGTAGCAGTGGAAGACGAGAACTTTTTCTTTAAGATTTCCAAGGCAAGTTTCACCCATCGCCGAAAAACCTTGTGGAATAACTTGACAGGTTACTTTGGCAAGACTGAAGAAGTTAAGGACAAGCTGACCAAGGCTTTGGATCAGGCAGGCTTGTCACCAAGTGTGCGTGGGGAAGCTCTCAGCTTGGAAGAATTTGCCAGTCTAGCAGATGCACTTAAAGGGCAAGGACTCTAAGATGCAGGGACAAATCATTAAAGCCTTGGCTGGGTTCTACTATGTAGAGAGTGAGGGTCAGGTTTATCAGACACGAGCGCGTGGGAATTTCCGTAAAAAAGGCCATACCCCTTATGTTGGGGACTGGGTAGATTTCTCTGCCGAGGAAAATTCAGAAGGCTATATCCTCAAAATTCACGAACGGAAAAACAGTCTGGTTCGTCCGCCTATTGTCAATATCGATCAAGCTGTAGTAATCATGTCCGTCAAGGAACCTGATTTTAACAGCAATTTGCTGGATCGTTTCTTGGTTCTTTTGGAGCACAAGGGCATCCATCCCATTGTCTATATTTCCAAAATGGATTTGTTGGAAGATAGGGGAGAACTGGATTTTTACCAGCAGACCTATGGTGACATCGGCTATGACTTTGTGACCAGTAAAGAGGAACTCCTGTCTTTGTTAACAGGCAAGGTTACGGTCTTTATGGGGCAGACAGGTGTTGGGAAGTCAACTCTTCTCAATAAAATCGCACCAGACCTCAATCTTGAAACGGGAGAAATTTCAGACAGTCTAGGTCGCGGTCGCCATACCACTCGAGCTGTTAGTTTTTACAATCTCAACGGGGGTAAAATCGCAGATACACCAGGATTTTCATCCTTGGACTATGAAGTATCAAGGGCTGAAGACCTCAATCAGGCTTTCCCAGAGATTGCTACTGTTAGCCGAGATTGTAAGTTCCGTACTTGTACCCATACCCATGAGCCGTCTTGTGCCGTCAAACCAGCTGTTGAAGAGGGTGTTATTGCAACCTTCCGTTTTGACAATTACCTGCAATTCCTTAGTGAAATTGAAAATCGTAGAGAAACCTATAAAAAAGTCAGCAAAAAAATTCCAAAATAAGGAGAAACCTATGTCTCAATACAAGATTGCTCCGTCAATTCTGGCAGCAGATTATGCCAACTTTGAACGTGAAATCAAACGTCTAGAAGCAACTGGGGCAGAATATGCCCATATCGATATCATGGACAGTCATTTTGTGCCACAAATCAGTTTTGGTGCAGGTGTGGTTGAAGCACTTCGTCCACATAGTAAGATGGTCTTTGATTGCCACTTGATGATAGCTAATCCTGAACATCATCTGGAAGACTTTGCGCGTGCAGGTGCGGATATCATCAGCATCCATGTAGAAGCGACACCTCATATTCATGGTGCCCTCCAAAAAATACGTTCACTCGGAGTTAAACCTTCGGTTGTCATTAACCCTGGTACGCCTATTGAAGCGATTAAGCACGTTCTTCATCTAATTGACCAAGTTTTAGTCATGACAGTTAACCCAGGCTTCGGTGGGCAAGCCTTTCTACCTGAAACCATGGATAAGGTCCGTGAGTTGGTTGCACTTCGTGAGGAAAAAGGTTTGAAATTTGAGATTGAAGTGGATGGTGGGATTGATGATAAAACGATTGCTCAAGCCAAAGAAGCTGGTGCGACCGTTTTTGTAGCAGGATCCTATGTCTTTAAGGGAGATGTCAATGAGCGAGTACAAACTCTCAGAAAACAACTGGACTAGGGTTGCCGTTTTTGCAGGCGGAGACCGTGGTCATTATCGGACGGACTTTGATGGTTTTGTTGGTGTGGATCGGGGCTCGCTATGGGTCCTGGAAGAAAACCTTCCTATTGCTCTAGCGGTTGGGGATTTTGATTCTGTGACCGAAGAAGAGCGACAGGTGATTCAAAAACGTGCTCAGCATTTTGTTCAAGCCCGACCAGAAAAAGATGATACTGATTTGGAATTGGCTCTCTTGACTATCTTTGAGCAAAATCCTCAGGCTCAGGTCACTATTTTCGGTGCTTTGGGTGGTCGTATTGACCATATGCTGGCTAATGTCTTTCTGCCTAGTAATCCCAAGTTGGCGCCCTATATGCGCCAGATAGCGATTGAAGATGGACAAAACTTGATTTCCTATTGTCCAGAAGGAACCAGTCAGCTAGAACCTCGTTCAGACTATGACTACCTAGCCTTTATGCCAGTTCGGGATAGCCAGCTGACTATTATTGGTGCCAAGTATGAGTTGACAGAGGAAAATTTTTTCTTTAAAAAAGTGTACGCTTCTAACGAATATATAGATAGGGAAGTTTCGGTGACTTGCCCAGATGGCTATGTGGTCGTGCTGCATAGTAAGGACAGGAGGTAGGATGGAAAGTTTACTTGTTCTATTATTGATTGCCAACCTAGCTGGCCTCTTTCTGATTTGGCAAAGACAAGATAAGCAGGAAAAACATCTCAGCAAGAGCTTGGAGGATCAGGCAGATCACTTGTCAGACCAGTTGGATTACGGTTTTGAACAAGCCAGACAAGCCAGGCAGTTAGATCAAAAAGACTTGGAAGTAGCTGTCAGCGACCGTTTGCAAGAAGTGCGAATCGAATTGCACCAAGGTCTGACGCAAGTCCGTCAAGAAATGACAGATAATCTCCTCCAAACCAGAGATAAGACCGACCAACGTCTCCAAGCCTTGCAGGAATCAAACGAGCAACGTTTGGAACAAATGCGCCAGACAGTCGAGGAAAAACTAGAAAAGACCTTGCAGACACGCTTGCAGGCTTCCTTTGAGACAGTTTCCAAACAACTGGAGTCGGTCAATCGTGGCCTGGGGGAAATGCAGATAGTTGCCCGCGATGTCGGCGCCCTCAACAAGGTTCTCTCTGGAACCAAGACACGAGGGATTCTGGGAGAATTGCAACTGGGGCAAATCATCGAGGATATCATGACCCCTGCCCAGTACGAACGAGAATACGCAACAGTTGAAAACTCCAGTGAACGAGTGGAGTATGCCATCAAGTTACCCGGACAAGGCGACCAAGAATATGTCTACTTACCGATTGACTCTAAGTTTCCACTGGCAGATTATTATCGCTTAGAAGAAGCCTATGAAGCAGGTGACAAGGACGAAATCGAACGCTGTCGTAAGTCGCTCCTAGCCAGCGTCAAACGCTTTGCAAAGGATATTAAGAGCAAGTACATAGCACCACCTCGGACGACCAATTTTGGAGTTTTGTTTGTCCCGACAGAAGGTCTCTACTCAGAAATTGTCCGCAATCCTGTCTTCTTTGATGATTTGAGGCGGGAAGAGCAGATTATTGTTGCAGGTCCAAGTACCCTATCAGCCCTTCTTAACTCCCTATCAGTTGGATTCAAAACTCTCAATATCCAAAAGAGTGCCGACCATATCAGTAAGACTCTTGCCAGCGTCAAGACCGAGTTTGGCAAGTTTGGTGGTATTCTGGTAAAGGCACAAAAACATCTCCAACATGCCTCTGGCAATATTGATGAATTATTAAACCGTCGTACCACAGCTATCGAGCGGACGCTCCGTCACATTGAGTTGTCAGAAGGTGAGCCTGCGCTTGATCTACTCCATTTCCAAGAAAATGAGGAAGAATATGAAGATTAGTCACATGAAAAAAGATGAGCTGTTTGAAGGTTTTTACTTAATCAAATCAGCTGACCTGAGGCAAACTCGAGCTGGGAAAAACTACCTAGCCTTTACCTTCCAAGATGATAGTGGCGAGATTGAGGGGAAGCTCTGGGATGCCCAACCTCATAACATTGAGGCCTTTACCGCAGGTAGGGTTGTCTACATGAAAGGGCGCCGAGAAGTTTATAACAACACTCCACAGGTCAATCAAATCACTCTCCGCCTGCCGCAAGCTGGTGAACCCAATGACCCAGTTGATTTCAAGGTCAAGCCACCGGTTGATATCAAGGAAATTCGTGACTACATGTCGCAAGTGATTTTCAAAATTGAAAATCCTGTCTGGCAACGGATTGTCCGAAATCTCTACACCAAGTATGATAAGGAATTCTACTCCTATCCAGCAGCCAAGACCAACCACCATGCCTTTGAAACAGGCTTGGCCTATCATACGGCGACCATGGTGCGCTTGGCAGATGCCATTAGCAATATTTATCCTCGGCTCAATAAGAGCCTGCTCTATGCGGGAATTATGCTACATGACTTGGCCAAAGTTATCGAGTTGACGGGACCAGAACAGACTGAGTATACAGTGCGAGGCAATCTTCTTGGACATATCGCTCTCATTGATAGTGAAATTACCAAGACAGTTATGGAGCTCGGCATTGATGATACCAAGGAAGAAGTCGTTTTGCTCCGCCACGTCATTCTCAGTCACCACGGCTTACTTGAGTATGGAAGTCCAGTCCGTCCACGCATTATGGAAGCAGAGATTATCCATATGATTGACAACCTGGATGCAAGCATGATGATGATGTCAACAGCTCTTGCCTTGGTAGATAAAGGAGAGATGACCAATAAAATCTTCGCTATGGATAATCGTTCCTTCTATAAACCAGATTTAGATTAATAATTTAAGAAAAATGAGCATTTTTTAGGATAAGAATGTTCGTTTTTTTATGTAAATATGGTATAATAAGTAAAAGACAAAAATGAATACTCTTCGAAAATCTCTTCAAACTAGGGTAGTACCGCCTTGTCGTATGTATATATGCAGGTATATTACAGGATTTGTCAGTTCTATCGACAATCTCAAAACAGTGTTTTGAATCACCAGCGACCAGCTTTCTAGTTTGCTTTTTGATTTTTTGAATAAAAATGGAATAGGAAATAGAAATGAAATTAAGAAGAAGTGATCGGATGGTTGTCATTTCCAACTATTTGATTAATCATCCTTATAAACTAACTAGTCTCAATACTTTTGCTGAAAAGTATGAATCTGCTAAATCATCCATCTCAGAGGATATCGTGATTATCAAACGCGCCTTTGAGGAAATCGAAATCGGTCACATCCAGACTGTGACTGGGGCTGGCGGAGGTGTTATCTTTACACCATCAATCTCAAACCATGATGCTAAGGAAATGGTTGAAGACTTGCGTGCCAAGTTGTCAGAAAGTGACCGTATCTTGCCAGGTGGCTACATCTACCTGTCTGATTTACTTAGCACACCAGCCATCTTGAAAAATATTGGTCGCATTATTGCCAAGAGCTTTATGGATCAAAAAATTGACGCGGTTATGACAGTAGCAACCAAGGGTGTGCCACTTGCAAATGCAGTTGCCAATGTCCTCAATGTCCCTTTTGTCATTGTGCGCCGTGACCTGAAAATTACCGAAGGTTCAACGGTTAGCGTCAACTATGTATCCGGTTCAAGTGGTGACCGTATCGAGAAAATGTTCCTTTCAAAACGGAGTCTCAAGGCAGGTAGCCGTGTCTTGATTGTGGATGACTTCTTGAAAGGCGGCGGAACTGTCAATGGGATGATTAGTCTCTTGCGCGAATTCGACTCAGAATTGGCAGGTGTAGCGGTCTTTGCGGATAATGCCCAAGAAGAACGTGAAAAGCAGTTTGAATACAAGTCACTCTTGAAGGTAACCAATATTGATGTCAAGAACCAAGCCATCGATGTTGAGATTGGTAATATTTTTGACACAGAAGAATAAAGGATAAAGGTTGGAACGGTTGTCCCAGCCTTTCTTTGCAAATAGAATAGAAGGAAACTTATGAAAACACCATTTATTAATAAAGAAGACTTAGAAGCGATTGTAGCCGAGTTCCCAACTCCCTTTCACTTATATGATGAGAAGGGAATTCGTGAGAAGGCAAGAGCCGTCAACCAAGCCTTTTCGTGGAACAAGGGCTTTAAGGAATATTTTGCAGTTAAGGCTACTCCAACCCCAGCTATTTTGAAAATTATCCAAGAGGAAGGCTGTGGTGTGGACTGCTCTAGTTACGTAGAGCTTTTGATGAGCCATAAACTGGATTTCCCTGGTTCTGAGATTATGTTCTCTTCAAACAATACGCCAGATAAGGAATATGCCTATGCGCGTGAATTAGGTGCGATCATTAACTTGGATGCCTTTGAAGATATTGAACATTTGGAGCGAGCAGCAGGCATTCCAGAAATCATCTCATGTCGTTATAATCCTGGAGGCGTTTTTGAACTGGGGACAGACATTATGGATAATCCTGGGGAGGCTAAGTTTGGTATGACCAAGGATCAACTCTTTGAATCCTTTGCCATCTTGAAGGAAAAAGGAGCCAAGACTTTTGGGATTCACTCCTTTCTAGCATCCAATACTGTCACCCATCTCTATTATCCAGAGTTGGCGCGTCAGCTTTTTGAATTGGCTGTTGAAATCAAGGAAAAGCTGGGTATTTCACTAGACTTTATCAATCTTTCCGGGGGTATTGGAGTCAACTATCGTCCTGAGCAGGAGCCAAATGATATCGCCTTGATTGGTGAGGGAGTTCGTAAGGTGTATGAAGAGGTTCTTACGCCAGCAGGTCTTGGTCAGGTCAAGATTTTCACCGAATTGGGTCGTTTTATGCTGGCACCTCACGGTGCTTTAGTCACAAGAGTCACTCATAAGAAGAAAACCTACCGTACCTATCTAGGTGTGGATGCATCAGCAGTCAACCTCATGCGTCCAGCTATGTACGGAGCCTACCACCATATTAGCAACATGACTCATCCAGATGGACCAGCTGAAGTGGTAGATGTGGTTGGTTCACTCTGTGAAAACAATGATAAATTTGCAGTCAATCGCGAACTGCCTTATACAGAAATCGGTGATTTGCTGGTCATTCATGATACAGGTGCCCACGGTTTTTCAATGGGCTACCAGTACAATGCCAAACTTCGTTCTGCGGAAATCCTTTATACTGAAGAAGGCAAAGCCCGTCAAATCCGCCGTGCAGAGCGCCCTGAAGACTATTTTGCAACCTTGTATGGTTTTGATTTTGAAGAATAATCTGAGAATAGATTGAAAATGAAATTGAAAAACAGATTGCTTTCTAAAAAATAGGTAAAAATCTTGTTTTTCCTTCAAGTCGTGATATAATAAAACTATAAAACGTTTTCAAGGAAGGTGACGATATGTCTGAAGAAACAATTGATTATGGACAAGTGACAGGAATGGTGCATTCGACAGAAAGTTTTGGGGCGGTAGATGGCCCTGGTATTCGCTTTATTGTCTTTTTACAGGGCTGTCACATGCGTTGCCAGTATTGCCATAACCCAGATACTTGGGCTATGGAGTCCAATAAATCACGTGAACGGACGGTAGATGATGTCTTGACAGAAGCCTTGCGCTACCGTGGTTTCTGGGGAAATAAGGGCGGGATTACAGTCAGCGGAGGAGAAGCCCTCTTGCAGATTGATTTCCTGATTGCCCTTTTCACCAAGGCTAAGGAACAAGGAATCCACTGTACCTTGGACACCTGTGCCCTTCCTTTCCGTAATAAACCACGTTACCTTGAAAAGTTTGACAAACTCATGACTGTCACTGACTTGGTTCTCTTAGATATCAAGGAAATCAACGAAGAACAGCACAAGATTGTTACTAGCCAAACCAATAAAAATATCTTGGCCTGTGCCCAGTATCTATCAGATATTGGAAAACCTGTCTGGATTCGCCACGTGCTAGTTCCAGGATTGACAGACAGAGACGATGACTTGATTGAACTTGGTAAGTTCGTCAAGACTCTTAAAAATGTGGATAAGTTTGAAATTCTGCCTTATCACACCATGGGTGAGTTTAAATGGCGTGAATTGGGAATTCCCTATTCCCTCGAAGGGGTTAAACCACCAACAGCAGACCGCGTGAAAAACGCTAAACAACTCATGGATACCGAAAGTTACCAAGACTATACGAAACGTGTACATGGATAGAAAAGAAGCCTGATGGAAACATCGGGCTTTTGACTTGCAAAAAGACTTAGCAAATCAGCTAAGCCTTTTTCTTCTTATCTCGAACGTTGTTTTCCAGCGTTGCGATTTTTGTGTTTTTTCTGGCTTGTGATAGCAGTTGGTTGTTCAGGGGTAACGTCTTTTCGTCCACTTGGTTTAGAGAAAGCACTTGCTTTTGGTGGGTTCTTGGCTAGTTCTTCACGGACTTTTTTGCGAAGTTTTGGACGAACGATATAGTTGACGATAAACTGTTGGAGAATCATCATGAAACCACCGACAACCCAGTAAAGTGTGACACTAGCTGGTGAGAAGAGGGAGAAGACGACGATCATGAGTGGGCTCATGTAAATCATTTTCTTGATTTGTTCTCTTTGCATTTCATCTTCTACTCCGTGAAGTGAAAGGAGCGATTGAAGATAGTAAAGGACACCAGCACAGGCAACCAAAATCATACTTGGAGAACCTAGAGGAATGCCTAGGTAGCTTGCTTGAGCAACCCCTTCAGTATGTTGGGCAGCAAAGTAGATAGCAGAGAAGAAAGGCATTTGAAGGAGGATAGGGAAACATCCTACACCACCAAACATGCTGATGCCGTGCTCTTTTTGAGCGGCAAAGAGGGCTTGTTGGGCTTCGAGTTTTTCTTCTTGAGTAGTTGCTTCTTTGAGACGTGTTTGGTGTGGCTCAAGGACATGCTTGAGAGCGTTCATCTTTTCAGAGTGAAGCGTTGCCTTCCATGATTGGTAGATACCAAGTGGTAAGATAATCAAGCGTACGATAATGGTTACGATAATGATAGCGACACCAAAGCCTAGACCTTTATCAGTAGCGAAGTACTTGATGGCTTCAGCCATAGGCGCTCCGATCGTATTCCAAATAAATCCTGTTGGCTGACCTGTGGTTTTATCGACATTGACACAGCCAGTCAAGACAAGCAACATAGCCACTCCCATAGCCGAGAATGCAAAACGTTTAATAGATTTCACTGTTTTTATTCCTTCTTTAAAAATTATACCTTTCTATTCTACTGTTTTTTTACAAAATATACAATAGTTCTGGAGACCTAATTTGCGATTTTAAAGTCAGAGTAGGGAGGAAAGTTGCTTAGTTTGACATCTAAGTAGCTTACTTTTGAAAAAGGTGTCGGTCCTTTTCGGATTTCTTGGATAAATTTTGCCATGATAGCAGATGAGTCTGCTTGGGCTAAGATTTCCACTGTGCCATCGTCGTTATTCCATACCCGACCTGTGATGCCACCAATTTCAAGTGCCAAGCTGTAAACACCCCAACGAAAGCCGACTCCTTGCACCCTACCTTGGGCAATCATTCTAACCTTTTGCATACCAAACCCCTTTGATTGTGTTATAATATTTCTATGACTATTATAAGCTCAAAAGCCAATTCTGTGGTAAAAAATGCCAAGAAATTACACCAAAAAAAATACCGCAAGTCTGCTTATTTGATTGAAGGCTGGCACTTGTTTGAAGAAGCTGTCCAAGCTGGAGTGACGATTGAGAAAATCTTTGCCCTAGAAAATTACCGAGATCAGTTAGCTGCTTTTCCGCAAACTGTCTGGGTGTCAGAGGATATTTTGCTAGATTTGGCGGATTCTCAGACCCCACAGGGAATTGTTGCGGTGGTTCAAAAAGAAGAAGTAGGACAAGCTGACTTTAGTCAGGGCAAGTTCTTGTTTTTGGAAGATGTGCAAGATCCTGGTAATGTAGGAACCATCATTCGAACTGCGGATGCAGCAGGCTTTACAGGAGTGATTGTTTCAGATAAATCGGCAGATATCTACAGTCTCAAAACCCTACGTTCCATGCAAGGCAGTCATTTTCATCTGCCTATTTACCGGATGACTAGCCAAGCGCTCCTTAAGGAAACCAAAGAGGCAGCTATCCCTGTGCTAGCTACAACCCTATCTAAAGATTCTGTTGATTACAGAGAACTGCCTCCTATAGAAAATTTTGTACTAGTCATGGGAAATGAGGGCCAAGGAATTAGTCCCCTTATGGCTGAAAGTGCAGACCAGTTGGTCCATATTAGCATGAAGGGGCAGGCGGAGAGTTTGAATGTTGCCATTGCAGCTGGTATTTTGATTTTCCATTTAAGCTAATTTTAACTTTTTTTGTTATAATCAAGGAAAGATGTTCATAGAAAAGGAGAAAAGATGAATCACACTATTATACATGACCGTGTAGGTCTCAATCAATTTTACGCTAAGGTATATGCCTTTGTTGGTCTGGGAATCGGACTATCTGCTTTGGTATCAGGCCTTATGTTGACGGTCTTTCAGTCTCAGTTGCTTTACTTTTTGATGCAGGGGCGTCTCTGGTTGACCATTGCAACCTTTGCAGAATTGGCCTTGGTTTTCGTTGCCAGTAGCATGGCTTCAAGAAATAGTCCAGCTGCTCTTCCAGTATTTTTGCTATACTCTGTTTTAAACGGTTTTACCCTTAGTTTTGTGGTAGCCTTCTATACTCCGGGTACAGTTTTATCTGCCTTTGTATCGAGCGCCCTTCTCTTCTTTGTCATGGCTGCAGTTGGTATCTTCACCAAGAAAGATTTGAGCGGTCTTGGTCGAGCTATGATGGCGGCTCTGATCGGTTTGATTATTGCTATGATAGTCAATATTTTCTTGTCTAGTGGTTTCTTTGATTATATGATTAGCGTAGCCATGGTCTTGGTTTTCTCAGGACTGATTGCTTGGGATAACCAAAAAATTCGCCTTGTCTATGAACAATCGCAAGGTCGTGTAGCGACAGGCTGGGTGGTGTCAATGGCTCTCAGTATCTATCTTGATTTTATCAATCTCTTCCTAAGTATTTTACGTATCTTTGGTCGTAATGATTAAAAGGTCTATAAAATCAGTGTTTTGAGTGACACTGATTTTTTTAAATTTTCTCTTTTCTTTTCTTGGAAATAGGTGTATAATGTTTTTAACTAATTTTTGAGGAGTAGCCTATGAAGAAAAGTTTTATCCACCAACAAGAAGAAATTTCCTTTGTCAAAAATACTTTTACCCAGTATTTGAAAGATAAGTTAGAAGTTGTCGAAGTTCAAGGTCCTATCTTGAGTAGGGTCGGTGATGGGATGCAGGACAACTTATCAGGTGTGGAGAATGCCGTATCGGTCAAGGTTCTCCAAATCCCTGATGCTACTTATGAAGTGGTGCACTCCCTTGCTAAATGGAAACGCCACACCTTGGCTCGTTTTGGCTTTGGTGAAGGAGAGGGTCTCTTTGTCCACATGAAAGCCCTTCGTCCAGATGAGGATTCCTTGGATGCAACCCACTCTGTTTATGTTGACCAGTGGGACTGGGAGAAGGTTATCCCAAATGGACAACGAAACATTGCCTACCTAAAAGAAACAGTTGAGAAGATTTACAAGGCTATTCGCCTGACTGAGCTAGCTGTTGAAGCCCGTTATGACATCGAGTCTATCTTGCCAAAACAAATCACCTTTATTCATACAGAAGAATTGGTAGAACGCTACCCAGACTTGACACCGAAAGAACGTGAAAATGCGATTTGTAAAGAATTTGGAGCCGTCTTTTTGATTGGTATCGGTGGCGAGTTGCCAGATGGTAAACCGCACGATGGACGTGCACCAGACTATGATGACTGGACAAGCGAGTCTGAAAATGGCTACAAGGGTCTAAATGGTGATATTCTTGTCTGGAATGAATCTCTGGGTGGAGCCTTTGAGTTGTCTTCTATGGGGATTCGTGTAGATGAAGAAACCCTTCGCCGTCAGGTTGCCATCACAGGTGATGAAGACCGCTTGGAATTGGAATGGCACAAGGCTTTGTTGAACGGCCTATTCCCATTGACAATCGGTGGAGGAATTGGACAATCTCGTATGGCCATGTTCCTACTTCGCAAGAGACACATCGGAGAAGTGCAAACAAGTGTTTGGCCTCAAGAAGTCCGCGATACTTACGAAAATATTTTGTAGAGAATCGAACCGCAAGGTTCGGTTTTCTTTCTCTTTTTGTCTATAATTTGGTATAATAAACAGTATGAAAATCGTATCAGGAATCTATGGGGGACGTCCCCTCAAGACACTAGAGGGCAAGACGACAAGGCCTACTTCAGATAAGGTTAGGGGCGCCATTTTTAACATGATTGGTCCCTACTTTGAAGGGGGACGAGTCTTGGACCTTTATGCAGGTAGTGGTGGTTTATCTATCGAAGCAGTATCGCGTGGCATGTCCAGCGCTGTTTTGGTGGAGCGAGACCGTAAGGCTCAGACCATCGTGGCTGAAAATATCCAGATGACCAAGGATGTTGGAAAATTTCAACTCCTCAAGATGGATGCAGAAAGGGCATTGGAGCAGGTATCTGGGGAATTTGACCTTATTTTCTTAGACCCTCCTTATGCCAAGGAACAAATGGTAGCAGATATTGAAAAAATGGCTGAGAGAGAGCTTTTTTCTGAAGATGTCATGGTTGTGTGTGAGACGGATAAGGCCGTTGAACTTCCAGAAGAAATTGCCTGCCTGGGTATCTGGAAGGAAAAGATTTATGGAATTAGTAAGGTGACAGTCTATGTCAGATAAGATTGGCTTATTCACAGGCTCATTTGATCCGATGACAAATGGGCATCTGGATATGATTGAACGGGCGAGCAGACTTTTTGATAAGCTCTATGTTGGTATTTTTTTTAATCCCCACAAACAAGGATTTCTCTCTATCGAAAGTCGTAAACGGGGGTTAGAAAAGGCTTTGGAACATTTGGGGAATGTTGAAGTCGTGTTTTCTCATGATGAATTGGTTATTGATGTTGCAAAAAGACTGGGGGCTACTTGCCTAGTGCGTGGTTTGAGGAATGCAGCGGATTTGCAATATGAAGCCAGTTTTGATTACTACAACCATCAGCTGTCTCCTGATATAGAGACCATTTATTTACATAGCCGACCTGAACATCTCTATATTAGTTCATCAGGCGTTAGAGAGCTTTTGAAGTTTGGTCAGGATATTGCTTGCTATGTTCCCGAGAGTATTTTGGAGGAAATAAGAAATGAAAAAAAAGATTAGATGGCCCTTATATGTCATTGCGGCCTTGATTGTGACCTTCTTGGCATTTGTGGTGCCTTTGCCCTACTATATAGAGGTTCCAGGTGGTTCGGAAGATATTCGCCAAGTCCTCAAAGTCAATGACACAGAAGATAAGGAAGCTGGGGCCTATCAATTCGTTACGGTTGGTGTCCAGCACGCTACTTTAGCCCATATGATTTATGCGTGGTTGACGCCTTTTACAGATATTCGTAGTGCCCAAGAGACTACAGGTGGCTCTTCCGATGTTGAATTTATGCGGATCAATCAATTCTACATGCAAACATCACAAAATATGGCCAAGTATCAAGGTCTAAAAACAGCTGGTAAGGATATCGAGCTCAAGTACTTTGGGGTTTATGTCTTGAATGTGACGGATAATTCAACCTTTAAAGGGATTCTCAATATCTCTGATACGGTCACAGCAGTCAATGATCAGACCTTTGATAGTTCCAAGGACTTGATTGATTACGTCAGTTCTCAACAATTAGGGGACTCCGTCAAGGTGACCTATGAAGAGGATGGGCAAACTAAGTCTGCAGAAGGAAAGATTATCACCTTGGAAAATGGCAAAAATGGAATTGGAATCGGCTTGATTGACCGTACAGAAGTAACCAGTGATGTCCCAATTAGTTTTTCAACAGCTGGTATTGGCGGCCCAAGTGCTGGTCTCATGTTTAGTCTAGCTATCTATACTCAAATAGCTCACCCAGATCTTCGTAATGGTCGTATTGTTGCTGGTACAGGTACCATTGACCGCGATGGGAATGTGGGGGATATTGGAGGTATTGATAAAAAAGTTGTAGCTTCGGCTAGGGCAGGTGCCGCTATTTTCTTTGCCCCTGATAATCCTGTTAGCGAAGAAGAACAAAAAGCACACCCGGATGCAAAAAACAACTACCAAACAGCCCTAGAAGCATCCAAAACAATCAAGACAGATATGAAAATCGTGCCCGTTAAAACCCTACAAGATGCAATTGATTACTTGAAAAACAATCCCTAGTTTTTAAGTGAAGTTTCCAAACTAGCGCACAAACAGAGAAGATGGTATAATAGTCAAATGGTTCAATTATTATTCACTCTAAGCAGTCACATGCTCTTTATTTATGTGAGTTTTTACCTTTTAAAGGATCTTGTTAGATGGGAAAAGGTTTTAAAAGTGACAGCTGAGAATACAAGAAAAGTTCGTTTATTAGTAGGTTTTTTCAGCATTGTAATGGGCTATATCTTGAGTTCTTTCTTTATCAGCCTGTATCATTTGTGGCAAGAAGCGCTTAGAGGATTATTATAAAATCAAGAGTAAAGGAAACGAGTATGGACAAAATTGTGGTTCAAGGTGGCGATAATCGTCTGGTAGGAAGTGTAACCATCGAAGGAGCAAAGAATGCAGTCTTGCCCTTGTTGGCAGCGACTATTCTAGCAAGTGAAGGAAAGACAGTCTTACAGAATGTACCGATCTTGTCGGATGTCTTTATTATGAATCAGGTGGTTGGTGGTTTGAATGCCAAGGTTGACTTTGATGAGGAAGCCCATCTTGTTGAGGTGGATGCTACTGGCGACATCACTGAGGAAGCCCCTTACAAGTATGTCAGCAAGATGCGCGCCTCCATCGTTGTATTAGGGCCAATCCTTGCCCGTGTGGGTCATGCCAAGGTATCCATGCCAGGTGGTTGTACCATTGGTAGCCGTCCTATTGATCTTCATTTGAAAGGTCTGGAAGCTATGGGGGTTAAGATTAGTCAGACAGCTGGTTACATCGAAGCCAAGGCAGAACGCTTGCATGGCGCTCATATCTATATGGACTTTCCAAGTGTTGGTGCAACGCAGAACTTGATGATGGCAGCGACCCTAGCTGATGGGATGACAGTGATTGAAAATGCTGCGCGTGAGCCTGAGATTGTTGACTTAGCCATTCTCCTTAATGAAATGGGAGCCAAGATCAAAGGTGCTGGTACAGAGACTATAACCATTACTGGTGTTGAGAAACTTCATGGTACGACTCACAATGTAGTCCAGGACCGTATCGAAGCAGGAACCTTTATGGTAGCTGCTGCCATGACTGGTGGTGATGTCTTGATTAAAGACGCTGTTTGGGAGCACAATCGTCCCTTGATTGCCAAGTTGCTTGAAATGGGAGTGGAAGTGACGGAGGAGACTGAAGGAATTCGCGTTCGCTCTCAACTAGAAAATCTAAAAGCTGTTCATGTGAAAACCTTGCCCCACCCAGGATTTCCAACAGATATGCAGGCTCAATTTACAGCCTTGATGACAGTTGCAAAAGGCGAATCAACCATGGTGGAGACAGTTTTTGAAAATCGTTTCCAACACCTAGAAGAGATGCGCCGCATGGGCTTGCATTCTGAGATTATCCGTGATACAGCTCGTATTGTTGGTGGACAGCCTTTGCAGGGAGCGGAAGTTCTTTCTACTGACCTTCGTGCCAGTGCAGCCTTGATTTTGACAGGTTTGGTAGCACAGGGAGAAACTGTAGTTGGTAAATTGGTTCACTTGGATAGAGGTTACTACCGTTTCCATGAGAAATTGGCGCAGCTAGGCGCTAAGATTCAGCGGATTGAGGCAAGTGATGAAGATGAATAAGAAATCAGGTTACGTAATCAAGCGTTTACTTTTAGTCATCCTGGTACTGATTTTAGGTGCTCTGGCTCTAGGAATCGGTCTAATGGTCGGTTATGGAATCTTGGGCAAGGGTCAAGATCCATGGGCTATCCTGTCTCCAGCAAAATGGCAGGAATTGATTCATAAATTTACAGGAAATTAGGCTGGGAGACCAGTCTTTTTCTAAAGATAAGGAGAAATATGAACAAAAAAACAAGACAGACACTGATTGGTTTGCTAGTGTTATTGCTCTTATCTGCGGGGAGCTATTATATTAAGCAGAATGAACTAGGCAATCAGGCTGCTAAGACAAAAATAAGTCAGAAAAGTCAATCACCAGACGCGCCTGGTCAAGAATTGGCGGAAAGTGTCTTAACAGACGCAGTCAAAAACCAAGTAAAAGGGAGTCTGGAGTGGAACGGATCAGGTGCTTTTATCGTCAATGGTAATAAAACAAACCTAAATGCCAAGGTTTCAAGTAAGCCCTACGCTGATAATAAAACAAAGACGGTGGGCAAGGAGACCGTACCAACCGTGGCTAATGCCCTCTTGTCTAAGGCTACTCGTCAGTACAAGAATCGTGAAGAAACTGGGAATGGTTCGACTTCATGGACTCCTCCAGGCTGGCATCAAGTCAAGAATCTAAAGGGCTCTTATACCCATGCAGTCGATAGAGGTCATCTGTTAGGCTATGCCTTAATCGGTGGTTTGGATGGTTTTGATGCCTCGACAAGCAATCCTAAAAACATTGCTGTTCAGACAGCCTGGGCAAATCAGGCGCAGGCCGAGGATTCGACTGGTCAAAACTACTATGAAAGTAAGGTGCGTAAAGCCTTGGATAAAAACAAGCGTGTCCGTTACCGTGTAACCCTTTACTACGCTTCAAACGAGGATTTAGTTCCTTCAGCTTCACAGATTGAAGCCAAGTCTTCAGATGGAGAATTGGAATTTAATGTTCTAGTTCCCAATGTTCAAAAGGGGCTTCAACTGGATTACCGAACTGGAGAAGTAACTGTAACTCATACTCAATGAAAATCAAAAAGCAAAC
>NZ_VMMS01000039.1:0-29529 GCF_013277315.1 Streptococcus sp. 2106 | reverse complement strand
TAAAACTAAATGACTATAACAGCTATTGCCCAAGGAAAGAAAACAAAGAAACAAGCCTGTGTCGAACTTAATCTTTCTGAAAGACAAATCAATCGTCTGCTACTAGTCTATCAACAGAAAGGAAAAGAAACCTTCAGACACGGAAACAGAGAATTGGAAGATTTTTTATTTGTGTCTTAAATCAGGTCTTGCGTGACATTTTCTGCTCTCCACATACCATTGTTGATTAACAGAACACCAGAATTAAAATTATGTGTATAAAAATCATCTCTAACTGCAGCTAAGGGTATAGCCGTCAAGTCCAAATCCCACAGCTCATCTATCGATTTTCTTACAACAATATCTAAATCCAAATACAGTACACGAGACTCGCTTACATACTTTGGAATAAAATACCTAAAAAAGCCGCATATGAAAGTCCCGCAAAGGGGAGACGATAACCTTTCAGAATACTACTGTCAATCTAAACATTCACAATCTCACTATTCAAAGTCTCTAGTCTTTTTTCCATCAATTGGAACCATTCTCGCGGAAGGTCATCATTAAAAACATAAAACTTAAGATTATAATGATGAACACAAAGAGATTTTATTGTTGTTTCAACTTTATCCATATAAGCATTATCTGCACCTAAGACAATCGCTTTTTTCTCTTCTTTCACTCTTTATCTTATTTCTTTTTATTCCCATCATATGTTTCTACGTAACCATTATTTTCGCCTATTCGTTCGTAAAACCATACCAGTGGAGATTTTAGATGAAGTCTCATTACGGTTTACAATTTTTACATTACGACACGGAGTTTTACAAATCGATTTCATTTGCCAAACGTAGTTAGTAAGGCAGTTAGCTAGGCTACCTACTTTCTGCTACAACGGAAAAATCCACGAATCAATATTATTCGTGGATTTTTCCTAGTGAAGCGTTTAGGTAAGCCGATTGTTATACTACGACACGTAGTTTGACCAATCGATTCTATTTGCCAAACGTAGTTAGTGAGGCAGTTAGCTAGACCGCTCACTACCAGTTACGACGTAAAGTTTTACGAATCGATATTATTCGTAAAACTTTACTAGTGGAGCGCCTAGAGTCTGGGACAAAAAGATTTTGATTTTATGAATTCTTTATTATAAGTTTTTAAAATCGATAGATTAGACAAAAAAGCAAACAAAACAGAATTCTGAGTGTCAGATAACTTGTTTTGTTCGCTTTTTATATTTAAGGTTAGACTTTTGTCCCAGACTCGTTAGTTACTTAGATTGTTACACAATCAAATAAATTTACTGAACTACGACACTGAGTTTTACAAATCAATTCCATTTGTAAAACTCAGTTAGTGAGGCAATTAGCTAGTTCGCCAAATAGCGACTAGCGTCCAACAATTAGGAACTTTAGTTCCAATTGTTGGTACTGAGTCACATCTTCTCTTCCAACTCTACATCTGGATACTTGTCCGCAAACCAGCGGAGGGCAAAGTCATTCTCAAAGAGGAAGACTGGTTGGTCAAAACGGTCTTTGGCCAAGATATTTCGGCTTGATGACATCCGTTCATCCAAGTCCTCAGGCTTGATCCAACGAACGGTCTTTTTCCCCATTGGGCTCATGACCACTTCCGCATTGTACTCGCCTTCCATACGGTGTTTAAAGACTTCAAACTGGAGTTGACCAACAGCTCCCAGCATGTACTCGCCTGTTTGGTAATTCTTATAAAGCTGAATAGCTCCTTCTTGCACCAATTGTTCAATCCCCTTGTGGAAGGATTTCTGCTTCATGACGTTCTTAGCAGAAACTTTCATAAAAATCTCAGGTGTAAAGGTTGGCAGGGGTTCAAATTCAAACTTGTTTTTTCCAACTGTCAAAGTATCCCCAACCTGATAAGTACCTGTATCGTAAACCCCGATAATATCACCTGCTACGGCATTGGTCACATTCTCACGACTTTCAGCCATAAACTGAGTAACATTAGACAGCTTGGCGCCCTTACCAGTACGAGGAAGGTTGACACTCATGCCACGCTCAAATTCACCTGATACGATACGGACAAAGGCGATGCGGTCACGGTGACGAGGGTCCATGTTGGCTTGGATTTTAAAGACAAATCCTGAGAAATCCTTGTCGTAAGGATCCACAACTTCACCGTCTATTTTCTTGTGTCCATGTGGCTCTGGAGCAAACTTAAGGAAAGTTTCAAGGAAGGTCTGCACACCAAAGTTTGTCAAAGCTGAACCGAAGAAGACAGGTGTCAATTCTCCAGCAAGGATAGCTTCCTCTGAAAACTCATTTCCAGCTTCATTTAAAAGTTCAATATCATCTTTTACCTGCTCGTAGAAAGGATTGCTGCTAAAAAGCTTGTCCCCATCTTCTAAACTGGCAAAACGCTCATCCCCCTTATAGAGCTCCAAGCGTTGGTTATAGAGGTCATAGAGCCCTTCAAAAGCTTTCCCCATCCCGATTGGCCAGTTCATCGGATAGCTCGCAATACCCAAGACTTCTTCCAATTCTTGCAAGAGGTCCAGTGGCTCACGACCGTCACGGTCTAGCTTGTTCATAAAGGTAAAGACTGGAATACCACGGTGTTTGACAACTTCAAACAATTTCTTTGTCTGCGCCTCGATACCCTTGGCAGAGTCCACGACCATGACCGCAGCATCCACCGCCATCAAGGTACGATAGGTATCTTCTGAGAAATCCTCATGCCCTGGTGTGTCAAGGATATTCACGCGCTTGCCATCGTAGTCAAACTGCATCACAGATGAAGTAACCGAAATCCCACGTTGCTTCTCGATATCCATCCAGTCAGACTTGGCAAAAGTCCCTGTTTTCTTTCCTTTTACGGTACCAGCCTCACGAATCTCGCCCCCAAAGTAGAGCAACTGCTCAGTGATGGTTGTTTTCCCCGCGTCTGGGTGAGAGATGATGGCAAAGGTACGACGTTTCTTAATTTCTTCTTGAATATTCATAAGTTCTCTTTCTTTGATTCTCTATTTTTCTTGTTTCAATAGCTAAGAATGATTTTTACATTGGATTTTACCATTCCTTTCAACACTCCATTATATCGGATTTTAGCATTTTTTTCAATTTCTATTTCTTTTCACTTCCCCCTCCCTTATTTATAGGAAAATATGGTAAAATAGAACAGACTAAAAATCATCATTTCACGAAAGGATGTAAGATGAAAATTACGCAAGAAGAGGTAACACACGTTGCCAATCTTTCAAAATTAAAATTCTCTGAAGAAGAAACTGCTGCCTTTGCGACCACCTTGTCTAAGATTGTAGACATGGTTGAATTGCTGGGCGAAGTTGACACAACTGGTGTCGCACCTACTACGACCATGGCCGACCGCAAGACTGTACTCCGCCCTGATGTGGCCGAAGAAGGAACAGACCGTGATCGCTTGTTTAAAAACGTACCTGAAAAAGACAACTACTATATCAAGGTACCAGCTATCCTAGACGATGGAGGAGATGCCTAATGACTTTCAACAATAAAACCATTGAAGACTTGCACAATCTCCTTATTTCTAAGGAAATTTCTGCAACTGAATTGACACAAGCTACGCTTGAAGATATCAAGTCTCGCGAGACAGCTATCAACGCTTTTGTCACCATCGCCGAGGAGCAGGCTCTTGCTCAAGCTAAAGCCATTGATGAAGCTGGAATCGATGCTGATAATGTCCTTTCAGGAATTCCACTTGCAGTTAAAGATAATATCTCTACAGATGGTATTCTCACAACTGCTGCCTCAAAAATGCTCTACAACTATGAGCCAATCTTTGATGCGACAGCTGTTGCCAATGCAAAAACCAAGGGCATGATTGTCGTTGGAAAGACCAACATGGACGAATTTGCTATGGGTGGTTCAGGTGAAACTTCACACTACGGAGCAACTAAAAACGCTTGGGACCACAGCAAGGTTCCTGGTGGGTCATCAAGTGGTTCTGCCGCAGCTGTAGCCTCAGGACAAGTTCGCTTGTCACTTGGTTCTGATACTGGTGGTTCCATCCGCCAACCTGCTGCCTTCAACGGAATCGTTGGTCTCAAACCAACCTACGGAACAGTTTCACGTTTCGGTCTCATTGCCTTTGGTAGCTCATTAGACCAGATTGGTCCTTTCGCACCGACAGTTAAGGAGAATGCCCTCTTGCTCAACGCGATTGCCAGCGAAGATTCCAAAGACTCTACTTCTGCCCCTGTCCGCATTGCCGACTTTACTTCAAAAATTGGTCAAGACATCAAGGGCATGAAAATTGCTTTACCTAAGGAATACCTAGGTGAAGGAATTGACCCAGAGGTTAAGGAAACTATTCTGAATGCTGCTAAGCACTTTGAAAAATTGGGCGCTACCGTCGAAGAAGTCAGCCTTCCTCACTCTAAATACGGTGTTGCCGTTTACTACATCATCGCTTCATCAGAAGCTTCATCAAACTTGCAACGCTTTGACGGTATCCGTTACGGCTACCGCGCAGAAGATGCAATCAACCTTGATGAAATCTATGTAAACAGCCGTAGCCAAGGTTTTGGTGAAGAAGTGAAACGCCGTATCATGCTAGGTACTTTCAGCCTTTCATCAGGTTACTACGATGCCTACTATAAGAAGGCTGGACAGGTCCGTACCCTTATCATCCAAGATTTCGAAAAAGTCTTCGCAAATTACGACTTGATTTTGGGCCCAACTGCTCCAAGTGTTGCCTATGACTTGAATTCTCTCAACCATGACCCAGTTGCTATGTACTTAGCTGACCTTTTGACAATACCAGTCAACTTGGCAGGTCTTCCAGGGATTTCGATTCCTGCTGGATTCTCTCAAGGTCTACCTGTTGGTCTGCAATTGATTGGTCCTAAGTACTCTGAGGAAACTATTTACCAAGCTGCTGCTGCTTTTGAAGCAACAACAGACTACCACAAACAACAACCCGTGATTTTTGGAGGTGACAACTAATGAACTTTGAAACAGTCATCGGACTTGAAGTCCACGTAGAGCTCAACACCAATTCAAAAATCTTCTCACCTACTTCTGCCCACTTTGGAAATGACCAAAACGCCAACACTAACGTGATTGACTGGTCTTTCCCAGGAGTTCTGCCGGTTCTCAACAAAGGTGTTGTCGATGCCGGTATCAAGGCTGCTCTTGCCCTCAACATGGACATCCATAAAAAGATGCACTTTGACCGCAAAAACTACTTCTACCCTGATAATCCAAAGGCCTACCAAATTTCTCAGTTTGATGAGCCAATCGGTTATAACGGTTGGATTGAAGTGGAGCTTGAAGACGGTACGACTAAGAAAATCGGTATCGAACGTGCCCACCTAGAGGAAGACGCTGGTAAAAACACCCACGGTACAGATGGCTACTCTTACGTTGACCTCAACCGCCAAGGGGTACCCTTGATTGAGATTGTATCTGAAGCCGACATGCGTTCCCCAGAGGAAGCCTACGCTTATCTAACAGCCCTCAAGGAAGTTATCCAGTACGCTGGCATTTCTGACGTTAAGATGGAAGAGGGTTCTATGCGTGTGGATGCCAACATCTCCCTTCGCCCTTATGGTCAAGAAAAATTCGGTACCAAAACTGAGTTGAAAAACCTCAACTCCTTCTCAAACGTTCGCAAAGGTCTTGAATACGAAGTTCAACGTCAAGCCGAAATCCTTCGTTCAGGTGGTCAAATCCGCCAGGAAACACGCCGTTACGATGAAGCCAACAAGGCAACCATCCTCATGCGTGTCAAGGAAGGTGCTGCAGACTACCGCTACTTCCCAGAACCAGACCTACCCCTCTTTGAAATTTCAGACGAGTGGATCGAAGAAATGCGTACAGAGTTACCAGAGTTTCCAAAAGAACGTCGTGCGCGTTATGTATCTGACCTTGGTTTATCAGACTACGATGCTAGTCAGTTGACTGCTAATAAAGTCACTTCTGACTTCTTTGAAAAAGCTGTTGCCCTAGGTGGTGATGCCAAACAAGTCTCTAACTGGCTCCAAGGGGAAGTCGCTCAGTTCTTGAATGCTGAAGGTAAAACACTGGAACAAATCGAATTGACACCAGAAAACTTGGTTGAAATGATTGCCATCATCGAAGACGGTACTATTTCATCTAAGATTGCCAAGAAAGTCTTTGTCCATCTAGCTAAAAATGGCGGTGGCGCGCGTGAATACGTGGAAAAAGCAGGTATGGTTCAAATTTCAGATCCAGCTATCTTGATCCCAATCATCCACCAAGTCTTTGCCGATAACGAAGCTGCTGTTGCCGACTTCAAGTCAGGCAAACGTAACGCCGACAAGGCCTTTACAGGATTCCTTATGAAGGCAACCAAAGGCCAAGCCAACCCACAAGTTGCCCTTAAACTACTTGCACAGGAATTGGCGAAGTTGAAAGAAGATTAATATGTAAAAGAAACCAGCCTTGAGGTTGGTTTTTTCTCCCCTACCATCTCCCAATAACTATTTTGGCTTTATTTCCAGAAGATTTTATGGTAAAATGAAGAGTAATAATATTTATTAAAGAGGTAAAAACATGATTGAAGCAAGCAAATTGAAAGCTGGTATGACATTTGAGACTGCAGACGGAAAATTGATCCGCGTTTTGGAAGCTAGCCACCACAAACCAGGTAAAGGGAACACAATCATGCGTATGAAATTGCGTGATGTCCGTACTGGTTCTACATTTGATACAAGCTACCGTCCAGAAGAAAAATTCGAACAAGCTATTATCGAAACTGTTCCAGCTCAATACTTGTACAAAATGGATGAAACTGCCTACTTCATGAACACTGAAACTTACGACCAATACGAAATACCAGTCGTAAATGTTGAAAATGAGTTGCTTTACATCCTTGAAAACTCTGATGTGAAAATCCAATTCTACGGAACTGAAGTAATCGGTGTAACTGTACCAACTACTGTTGAATTGACAGTTGCTGAAACACAACCATCTATCAAAGGTGCTACTGTTACAGGTTCTGGTAAACCAGCAACCATGGAAACTGGACTTGTTGTCAACGTTCCAGACTTCATCGAAGCTGGACAAAAATTGATCATCAACACTGCAGAAGGAACTTACGTTTCTCGTGCCTAATCTCTAGAAAGAGGTCATTCTATGGGAATTGAAGAACAATTTGGCGAAATCGTTATCGCTCCACGTGTACTTGAAAAAATCATTGCCATCGCAACTGCTAAAGTTGATGGTGTCCACTCATTTTCAAATAAATCCGTATCTGACACCCTATCAAAACTCTCTCTTGGTCGCGGCGTCTACTTAAAAGAAAACAATGAAGAGCTAACTGCTGACATCTATCTCTATCTTGAGTACGGTGTGAAAGTACCAAAAGTAGCTATTGCTATTCAAAAAGCAGTCAAAGATGCTGTCCATGATATGGCTGATGTGGAACTTTCTGCTGTCAATATCCATGTTACAGGAATTGTTCCAGACAAAACACCTAAACCAGAGTTGAAAGATCTATTTAACGAGGACTTCCTCAATGACTAGTCCATTATTAGAATCTAGACGCGAACTTCGTAAAGGCGCTTTTCAAGCTCTTATGAGCCTTGAATTCGACACAGATATGGAAACAGCTTGTCGCTTTGCCTACACACATGACCGTGAAGATGCAGATGTGCAAATCCCAGCCTTTCTTCTAAATTTGGTTTCTGGTGTTCAAGCACAAAAAGACGAGTTGGATACACAAATCAACCAGCACCTCAAGTCAGGCTGGACAGTTGAACGTTTGACTTTGGTCGAAAAAAACTTACTACGCTTGGGTATCTTTGAAATCACATCATTTGATACACCTCAGCTGGTAGCAGTCAATGAAGCTATTGAACTCGCTAAGAATTTTTCAGATCAAAAATCAGCCCGCTTTATCAACGGACTGCTCAGCCAGTTTGTAACAGAAAAAAATGAATAATCGAAAAGGTGTTTGGTCTTCCAAGCACCTTTTACTTCGTCCTTGATACAGAGTAAGAACCACATAAAAACTAGAACTAACTGCCAGTTCTAGTTTTTGCGTATTCTGAGGTATTAGTATTTTCTAAATCGTTGATAGCGTTCTTCCAGCAACTCTTCTAGCGGTTTTTGTGAAAGTCTAGCCAGCTCAGCTTGAAGTTCTTTCTTGACACTCTTAATCAGTTCTTTACTAGAAAGTCCTGCTTCAGAAATCACCTTGTCCACCACGTCCATTTCTAACAGTTCATGGGAAGTGATTTTCATCAGTTCTGCTGCTTCCATGGCACGAGTTCCGTCCTTCCATAAAATGGAAGCAAAGCCTTCTGGACTGAGAATAGCATAGATAGAATTTTCCAGCATCCAAACACGGTCCGCAACGGCTAGAGCCAGAGCCCCACCTGAACCACCTTCACCGATAATGATGGCAATAATAGGAACTTTCAAATCACTCATTTCCATGAGATTGCGAGCAATAGCTTCTCCCTGTCCACGTTCTTCCGCTCCGACACCAGGATAAGCACCTGCTGTATTGATAAAGGTCACAACTGGACGGCCAAATTTCTCAGCCTGTTTCATCAACCGCAGTGCCTTTCGGTAGCCTTCTGGATGTGGTTGGCCAAAATTCCGTTTGAGGTTGTCTTGCAAACTCTTGCCTTTTTGGATACCAACCACTGTTACAGCTTGGTCTCCAAGCCAACCAATACCACCAACAACTGCACCATCATCACGAAAAGAACGGTCACCATGTAATTGGATAAATTCATCAAAAATGCCTGTCGCAAAGTCCAAGGTTGTCAAGCGACTCTGCTCACGCGCTTCTCTGACTATTTTTGCAATATTCATCTAGAACTCCCTCCATGCAATCTGACTAGGCTAGCAATCATATCTGGTAAGTCTCTTCTTTTGACAATAGCATCCACAAAGCCATGTTCTAATAGGAATTCTGCCTTTTGGAAATCCTCAGGCAAGCTTTCACGAACCGTATTTTCAATCACACGACGCCCAGCAAAACCAACCAAGCTCTGTGGTTCAGCCAGAATGATATCGCCTTCCATAGCGAAAGAAGCTGTCACACCACCAGTCGTTGGATCTGTCAAAATGGTCAGGTAAAAGAGACCAGCATTTGAATGGCGTTTAACCGCCGCAGAGATCTTAGCCATCTGCATGAGACTCATGATTCCTTCCTGCATACGGGCTCCACCAGAGGCTGTGAAGAGGACAACTGGCAATTTTTCGACAGTCGCATACTCAAACAAACGAGTGATTTTTTCACCTACAACCGTACCCATAGAAGCCATGATAAAGTTAGAATCCATAATCCCAAGAGCCACAGTCTGACCTTTTATAAGAGCTGTTCCTGTCACAACGGCTTCATCCAGACCTGTTTTTTCACGCATAGTTGCTAGTTTCTTTTGATAACCAGGGAAATGCAAGGGATCCTTGCTTTCAATCCCTGTAAACAATTCCTTGAAGGTTCCCATATCAATCATCAAAGCCAAGCGTTCTTGGGCAGAAATACGAAAGGTATAGCTACAGTGCGGACAGATACGCTCACTTCCCAGATCCTTCTGATAAATGGTATGCTTACAGCCTGGACACTGGGAAAATAATTCATCTGGAACCTCTGGCTTAGCTTGAGGTTTTTCCCTAACCGAACGATTGGGATTGATTCGAATATACTTATCTTTTTTACTAAATAGAGCCATTGATTCCCCTTTTCGGTTTAAACTCTTAAAGTCATTTTATTCTTTTTCTTGATATTTAGGTAAGAAGGTTTCCATCAAGAAGGAAGTATCATAATCCCCAGCAATGACATTGCGATCTGAAATGAGGTCAAGCTGGAAATCTGCATTGGTCTGCACTCCTTCAATCTCTAATTCATAGAGGGCACGTTGCATTTTCATCAAGGCGTCAAAACGATTTTCGCCGTGTACGATGATTTTGGCAATCATACTATCATAATAAGGCGGAATAGTATAGCCTGGATAAACTGCTGAATCCACGCGCAAGCCAACTCCACCACTTGGCAGATAGAGATTGGTAATCTTACCTGGACTTGGAGCAAAGTTAAAGGCTGGGTTTTCTGCATTGATACGACACTCGATGGCATGACCGCGTAGGACAATATCTTCTTGCTTAACAGACAGGGGCTGACCTGCCGCAATGCGAATCTGTTCCTTAACGATATCCACACCTGAAACAAATTCTGTTACTGGATGTTCCACCTGAACACGAGTATTCATTTCCATGAAGTAGAAGTTGCTACTTGCTTCATCAAGAAGAAACTCAATAGTCCCTGCATTCTCATAGCCAACAAACTCTGCCGCTCGAACAGCAGCAGCACCTATTTCATGACGCAGCGTTTTTCCGATTGCAATCGAGGGACTTTCTTCCAAAACCTTTTGGTTATTCCTTTGAAGAGAACAATCCCGTTCACCCAAGTGAATCACATGTCCATGCTCATCACCTAGGATTTGAACCTCAATGTGCCGAGCTGGATAGATAACCCGTTCTATGTACATGGCACCATTGCCATAATTGGCCTTGGCCTCACTAGAGGCAGTTTCAAAGGCAGAAACGAGGTCATCTGGTTTTTCAACCTTACGAATCCCTTTACCACCTCCACCTGCTGAAGCCTTGAGCATAACAGGATAGCCAATTTTTTCAGCAACAATCAAAGCTTCTTCAGAGTTATGCACTTCTCCATCCGAACCTGGAATGACTGGAACACCAGCTTTGATCATCTGAGCACGCGCATTGATCTTATCCCCCATCATATCCATAACATGGCCAGATGGACCGATAAACTTGATTCCCACCTCTTCACACATGGTTGCAAATTTGGAATTTTCACTGAGAAATCCAAAACCTGGGTGAATAGCTTCTGCCTCAGTCAAGACTGCAGCTGATAGAACCGCATTAATATTGAGATAAGACTCTGTAGCCTTGCCAGGGCCGATACAAACCGCTTCATCTGCTAAAAGCGTATGGAGGGCTTCCTTATCAGCAGTTGAATAAACCGCTACCGTCGCAATCCCCAATTCACGTGCCGCACGGATAATACGAACCGCAATTTCACCACGATTGGCAATTAAAATTTTTCGAAACATGGAGAACCTCCTTAGTTCCCAATTGCAAAAGTAAGGGTACCACTGGCTGCAAGCTTGCCATCCACTTCAGCCTTTGCTTCAACCACAGCTATGGTGCCACGACGTTTTACAAAAGTCGCTGTCATAACCAATTGGTCGCCTGGTACAACTTGCTTCTTGAACTTAACCTTGTCCATACCAGCGTAAAAGACCAGTTTTCCTTTATTTTCAGGTTTTGATAACTCCAACACACCAGCAGTTTGCGCCAAGGCTTCCATAATCAGAACACCTGGCATAACTGGGTATTGAGGAAAATGACCGTTAAAGAAAGGCTCGTTGATGGTCACATTTTTGATAGCAACAATGGTATCCTCGCTCACTTCCAAGACACGGTCCACTAGAAGCATAGGATAACGGTGGGGAAGGGCTTCTTTGATTCCTTGAATATCGATCATTTGATACATACCAATCCTTTACCAAACTCAACCATTTCTTCGTTAGAGACGAGAATTTCCGTTACCACACCATCCTTAGGAGCTGGGATTTCATTCATGACTTTCATGGCTTCGATAATGACCAATGTTTGACCTTTTTTGACACTATCACCAACTGTAACGAAGGCAGGTTTATCTGGTCCAGCAGCCAAGTAAACCACTCCAACAAGTGGACTCTCTACAAGATTTCCCTCAGTAGCCACACTTGCTTCAGCTGGAGCTGGAACTTCTTCTGCTACAGTCTCTGCTGGAGCAGATGTAGGAGCTACTAGACTCGGTGTTGCTAGAACGGGTGCTGGAGCGACTTGAGTTGCAACTTCAGGCACAGATCTTGCTTCATTCTTGCTAAACTGCAACTCATCCGTCCCATTTTTATAAGAAAATTCTCTCAAACTTGACTGGTCAAATTGAGTCATCAAGTCTTTAATATCGTTTAAATTCATACTTATCTATTCTCCCAACGTTTGAAAGCAAGAACTGCATTGTGGCCTCCAAAACCAAAAGTATTTGAAATAGCGTATGGAATTTCTTTCTCCAAGCCTTGTCCATAAACGACATTAGCTTCGATATAATCTGATACTTCACTTGTCCCAGCTGTCATTGGTACAAAGTTATGACGCATAGCTTCGATGGTGACGATAGCTTCTACTGCACCCGCAGCCCCCAGCAAATGTCCTGTAAAAGACTTGGTTGATGATACAGGTACTTCCTTACCAAGAACAGCTACGATAGCACCACTTTCTCCTTTTTCATTGGCAGGAGTTGACGTTCCGTGAGCATTGACATAGGCTACTTGCTCTGGAGAAATCTCAGCTTCTTCCAAGGCTAGTTTGATGGCCTTGATAGCTCCCTGACCTTCTGGATGTGGAGAAGTCATGTGGTAGGCATCACAAGTATTTCCGTAACCAACCACTTCAGCCAGGATAGTAGCTCCACGTTTTTCAGCGTGTTCAAGACTTTCTAGAACCAACATCCCTGAACCTTCACCCATAACAAACCCATTGCGATCCTTATCAAATGGGATCGAAGCACGAGTTGGATCCTCTGTAGTAGAGAGAGCTGTTAAGGCTTGGAAACCAGCGATGGCAAAAGGTGTGATAGAAGCTTCTGTTCCTCCCACCAACATCACATCTTGGAAACCAAACTTAATGGAGCGGAAGGCATCCCCAATCGCATCATTTGATGAAGAGCAGGCAGTATTGATAGATTTACAAACACCGTTTGCACCAAAACGCATGGCTACATTCCCAGAAGCCATATTTGGTAAAGCTTTTGGAAGAGTCATTGGTTTGACACGTTTGGGTCCTTTTTCATGAAGGCGAAGTACCTGATCTTCAATTTCCTTGATTCCACCAATACCAGATGCAACGATAACACCAAAACGATCCCTATTAAGAGCCTCTACATCAAGATTGGCATGATTTACAGCCTCTTGGGCTGCATACAAGGCATATAAAGAATAGTTATCAAAACGGTTGGTATCTTTTTTTACAAAGTATTTATCGAACGGAAAATCTTGGATTTCTGCCGCATTATGCACATCAAAGTCACTATGATCAAATTTTGTAATGCCACCAATGCCGATTTTCCCAGTTGCTAAACTATTCCAAAATTCTTCTGGTGTATTTCCGATTGGAGATGTTACTCCATAACCTGTTACCACTACTCGATTTAGTTTCATTCTTTTCACCTCTAGCTTTCGCTACATACTTAAGCCACCATCAATGGCAACCACTTGACCAGTTAGATAATCTTGGCCTGCTAAAAATACTGTCAAATCTGCAACCTGCTCTGCCTGCCCAAATTCTTTCATCGGAATCTGAGCTAGTGTAGCTTCCTTAATCTTATCTGATAAGATAGCGGTCATATCAGACTCAATCATTCCTGGAGCAATCACATTGACTCGTATATTCCGACTAGCGACCTCGCGTGCCACAGACTTGGTAAAGCCAATCAAGCCAGCCTTAGAAGCAGCATAGTTAGCTTGACCAATATTCCCCATCAAACCAACAACACTAGACATATTAATGATAGCACCTTCTCTGGCTTTCATCATCGGTTTCAAGACTGATTGTGTCATATTAAAGGCACCAGTCAGATTGACCTTGAGCACTTTTTCAAAATCTGCTTCTGTCATCTTGAGCATAAGAGTATCTTGGGTGATCCCTGCATTGTTGACCAAAACATCTACTGAACCCAGTTCTGCAATAGCTTGATTAATCATACGCTTAGCGTCTGCAAAATCTGATACATCTCCTGAAATGGGAACCACCTTGATACCATAGTTTGAAAACTCAGCGAGCAATTCTTCTGAGATTGCCCCACGACTGTTTAAGACAATGTTGGCTCCTGCTTGAGCAAATTTGTGGGCGATGGCAAGACCAATTCCACGACTCGAACCTGTAATAAAGATATTTTTATGTTCTAGTTTCATTTTTTTCCTTTCAAAACTTCTACTTATTTTAGTCTATTTTTCTAAAAGTGCTACTAAACTCGCTTGATCTTCCACATGAGCTAAGTGAGCAGTTTGATCAATTTTTTTAACAAAACCTGACAAGACTTTCCCCGGTCCAATCTCGATAAAGTTGCTTATGCCTGCTTCTTGCATGACCCCAATACTTTCATAGAAACGAACGGGTTCCTTGACCTGACGCGTCAAGAGCTGAGCAATGTCCTCTTTTTGCATCACAGCAGCTTCTGTATTGCCGACTAGGGGACAAGTAAAATCTGAAAAACTTACCTGAGCTAGAGTTTCAGCTAGTTTCTGGCTAGCAGGTTCAAGGAGAGCGGTGTGAAAGGGACCTGACACCTTGAGAGGAATCAAGCGTTTGGCACCTGCTTCTTGCAAAAGTTCAACCGCTCGATCAACTGCAACCACTTCTCCAGCAATGACGATTTGTGCAGGTGTGTTATAGTTGGCTGGAGTAACCACTCCAAGTTCAGAAGCTTTTTGACAGGCTTCTTCAATGACCTCTACTGGCGTATTGAGAACTGCTACCATCTTACCAGAGTCAGCAGGAGCCGCTTCTTCCATATAGGCTCCACGCTTAGCTACCAAGGCAACCGCATCTTCAAAATCCAAGGCGCCGCTTGCCACCAAGGCAGAGTATTCTCCAAGAGATAAACCAGCAACCATATCAGGCTGATAGCCCTTTTCTTGCAATAAACGGTAGATAGCAACCGAAGTCGCTAGAATGGCTGGTTGCGTATAGCGGGTCTGATTGAGTTTGTCTTCTTCCCTATCGATGAGATAACGCAAATCATAACCGAGCACCTGACTCGCTCGATCAATCGTTTCTTTGACAATAGGGTAGTGATCATAGAGATCCCGTCCCACCCCTAGATACTGGGCACCTTGACCAGCAAATAAAAAGGCTGTTTTAGTCATTTCTTACAACTCCTGCCCAGCGAGAGGCTTCTTCTTGAATTTTCTTAGCTGCTCCGTAATACAAATCTTTTAGGATTTCTTCAGCTGTTTCTTCTTTAGAAACAAGCCCTGCGATTTGACCTGCCATGACAGAGCCACCATCCACATCACCGTGAACAACTGCTTTGGCTAGGGCGCCTGCTCCCATTTGTTCAAAGATTTCTAAATCAGGATCTTCCTGCTTAAAGGCATCTTTTTCAGCCAGTTCAAAATCTCTAGTCAACTGATTTTTAATAGCACGAACAGCATGACCAAAGTGCTGAGCTGAAATCGTAGTATCAATATCCCTTGCTTTTAAAATTTTCTCCTTGTAGTTTGGATGGGCATTCGACTCTTTTGCAACTACAAACCGTGTCCCCACCTGTACAGCCTCTGCACCTAGCATAAAGCCAGCCGCAGCACCTTCACCATCCGCAATTCCTCCTGCAGCAATAACAGGAATAGATACAGCTGTGGCTACCTGTCGCACCAAGGTCATGGTTGTTAATTTACCGATATGCCCCCCAGCTTCCATTCCTTCTGCAATAACAGCGTCTGCACCGATTTTTTCCATGCGTTTAGCTAAAGCAACACTAGGAACGACAGGAATAACGATTATCCCAGCTTCATGGAAACGTTCCATGTATTTACCAGGATTTCCTGCACCTGTTGTCACTACCTTAACACCTTCCTCGATAACGAGATCTACAATATCTTCCACAAAGGGAGACAAGAGCATGATGTTGACACCAAAGGGTTTATCCGTCAATGATTTGATCTTATCAATATTTGCCTTGACAACTTCTTTCGGGGCATTTCCCCCACCGATAATCCCTAGTCCTCCAGCTTTAGAAACAGCCCCTGCCAAATCACCATCAGCAACCCAAGCCATTCCTCCTTGAAAGATAGGATAATCAATGTTCAATAATTCTGTAATACGCGTTTTCATAGTGCCTCCATCGTTTCTTGCTTACGTAATAGTTCGATACTGTCATAATTTGACAATCAAACTATTGCCTAAACAAGAGGGAGCGGGTTTCCCTACTCCTTCTATCTATATTCTGCTTATACTCTTCGAAAATCAAATTCAAACCACGTCAGCGTCACCTTGCCGTACTCAAGTACAGCCTGCGGCTAGCTTCCTAGTTTGCTCTTTGATTTTCATTGAGTATTATTTTGTTTGCTCTTCAACGTAGGCAACCAAGTCACCAACTGTTTTCAAGTCATCTTCTGCTTCGATTTGGATATCAAAAGCATCTTCGATTTCTGAGATTACTTGGAACAAGTCCAATGAATCAGCGTCCAAATCATCAAAAGTTGATTCAAGTGTTACTTCTGATGCATCTTTTCCAAGTTCTTCAACGATAATTTCTTGTACTTTTTCAAATACTGCCATGATAGGACTCCTTTAAAATAAATAGTTTTTTATAACAATGTGTTCACCACATGATTACCTAAATTGTAAGAATGAGCGTGCCCCAGGTCAAGCCTCCACCGAAGCCTGATAGAAGAACAGTCTGGCTACCATCTAAAGGGATGAGACCTTGTTCTACACACTCTGAAAGTAAAATCGGGATACTGGCTGCACTGGTATTGCCATATTCCATCATATTGGCTGGAAGTTTGTCTCGGTCAACACCAATTTTTCTAGCCATCTTATCCAAAATACGGATATTAGCCTGATGCAATAGCAGATAATCCAAGTCTGTCGCCTCTATAGGAGATTCTTCAATAGTCTGCTTGATAGACTTGGCTACATCTCGAATGGCAAAATCAAAGACTGCGCGTCCATCCATCTTCAAAAATGAATCTGCACTTTCTTGATCTGAAAATGGAGAATGCAAACCTGAATGCCCATAAGTTAAACACTCACTGCGACTTCCATCGCTATTGAGACTCTCAGCTAAGAAATTCTCTTGCTCGCTAGCTTCTAACAAGACACCACCAGCACCATCTCCAAACAACACAGCTGTTGATCGATCCGACCAATCGACTGCCTTAGAGAGGGTTTCACTACCAATCACCAAGCCTTTTTGAAAGCGACCAGAAGCGATAAACTTTTCAGCAGTTGAAAGAGCAAATACAAATCCACTGCAAGCCGCGGTTAAGTCAAAAGCAAAGGCTTTATTAGCACCAATATTAGCTTGAACACGAGCAGCTGTAGAGGGCATCATCGAATCTGGAGTAATGGTAGCTAGGATGATAAAATCCAGTTCCTCTCCTATTATTCCAGCTTTTGCCATCAGTTTCTTAGCAACTTCCGTAGCCAAATCACTGGTAGATTCTGTTCTTGAAATATGCCTTTGTCGTATTCCCGTTCGACTTGAAATCCACTCATCATTGGTATCCATAATCTGAGCCAAGTCGTGATTTGTAACCACTTGCTCTGGCACATAATGAGCAACCTGGCTTATTTTTGCAAAAGCCATTATTTCAAATCCTCCAAAAATTGGTAAAGATTAGTCAAACCTTTGCTCATGACATCAATTTCTTTCTCGCTCATGCCATCAATAATTTTTTCTACCATGGCCTTGTGGAAGCGTTTATGCAGTCTATGGATCAAGCGCCCCTTCTTTGTCAAATGCAGATGCACCACACGACGATCCTGTTCTGACCGAACTCGCTCAATGTATCCCTTACGCTCTAAATTGTTCAAACTTGTCGTAACAGTTCCAAGAGTTACCATCAACTCTTTTGACACTTGACTTGGAGTCACATCTGGAGCCTTACCGATGACATCAATCGTATGCATTTCTTTGATGGAGATATCCTTAAAACGACTACCTCTCAAGTTCACTTCCTCAATTACAAGGACATTGTTAAATATAGATGTTAAATATTCATTGATTCGTTGGTAGTCCATTTTTCATATCCCTCCTTCTTCAAAAAACTTTTACAATCAAAACATTTGACAGAAAGAATTATATCAAAATTCAAAGAATGATGCAAGTATTTTTTATTTTCCTGTAAATTTAGGTCTTCTTCTCTCCGAATGAGCTCGCACTCCTTCTTTGAAATCCTCTGTTTGAGCTAAGGATTTCTGTAGGTTCAGTTCTAAAGTAGCGTAACCCTGCCAGTCTTTAAACTGGCTCTCCCAAACCAACTTCTTAATGGCAGCATAGGAATTACTTGAAGCACGTCTTAATTTTTTAAGAAGCTGTTCTCTCGTCTTTTCAAGTTTTTCAGCTTCAGAAACGCGGTAAACCAACCCCCATTCTAGGGCTTTTTCTGCCGTTAAAGCCTCTCCTGTCATAGCTAATTGAGCAGCACGCGTCACACCGATACTGCGGCTCAAGAGATGAATTCCCCCTGCATCTGGAGCCAAACCAACACCAACAAAGGCTTGGATAAACTTAGCCTTATCCGTCGCCAAACAGAAATCTGCCGCAACAGCCATATTCGCTGCGGCACCTGCAACAGCACCGTCAACTTCCATTAAAACAGGTTTGGCTATTTGCTTGATTTTATAAGAAATCGTATTGACCAACTCTGCGATTTTTGTCAATGATGGAATATCATCCTCATCCACTGCCCGCTTCATCTCTACCAAATCTCCCCCAACTGAGAAGACCTTTCCATTGGCATTGATTAAGATAAAATGCACAGCTGGATTTTCTTCTGCCAGAGTCAAGGCTTCTAAGATCTCCTCACACATGGGAATATGGAAACCATTAGCGACATCAGGACGGTTTAAAGTAATAATTGCCAAATCCTCTTCAAGCTGATAAATAATATGTTCCATCTGGACTCCTTTTTATTTTATAAGCAGTTTATACTCTTCGAAAATCTCTTCAAACTACGTCAACTTCCATCTGCAACCTCAAAACAGTATTTNNGCAGTGCTTTGAGCTGACTACGGCTAGCTTCCTAGTTTGCTCTTTGATTTTCATTGAGTATTGAATTATTTTATTTTCAAAGTATATCTTTTTTGGGAACAGAAAGCAAGAAAAAATTGACTGAAAGTGTCTCAGCCGATTGGAAAGGCTCGCTTTATCCTATAAAGCATCTTATTTTCTTCATTGAAAAAAGCCTTTCTTTCTGCTATAATCGTATAAAATACTTACTTTAGGAGTTCTTATGAAAGTTGTTAAATTTGGAGGTAGTTCTCTTGCCTCTGCTAGTCAATTAGAAAAAGTTTTAAACATCGTCAAAAGCGATTCAGAGCGTCGTTTTGTAGTCGTTTCTGCGCCTGGTAAACGCAATGCTGAAGATACTAAGGTTACGGATGCCCTGATTAAATACTACCGCGACTATGTTGCGGGTAACGATATTAGCAAGAGCCAAAGCTGGATTATCGACCGCTATGCTGCTATGGTTAGTGAATTGGGACTAAAACCAGCTGTGCTAGAAAAAATTTCTAAAAGCATTCACGCCTTGGCCACTCTTCCTATTGAAGAAAATGAATTTCTCTACGATACTTTCCTAGCAGCCGGTGAAAATAACAATGCCAAATTGATTGCTGCCTACTTTAACCAAAATGGTATCGATGCACGCTATATGCACCCTAGAGAAGCTGGGATTGTGGTCACAAGTGAACCTGGTCACGCTCGCATCATTCCATCAAGTTATGACAAGATTGAAGAATTGACAAACACCAATGAAGTCCTTGTCATTCCTGGTTTCTTTGGTGTCACTAAGGAAAATCAAATCTGTACCTTCTCACGTGGAGGATCAGACATTACAGGTTCTATCATTGCTGCCGGTGTAAAAGCCGACCTCTATGAAAACTTTACGGACGTTGATGGTATCTTTGCAGCCCACCCTGGAATCATTCACCAACCACACTCGATTCCTAAGTTAACCTACCGTGAAATGCGCGAGTTGGCCTATGCAGGCTTCTCAGTCCTTCATGACGAGGCTCTTCTTCCTGCCTACCGTGGAAAAATTCCTCTGGTTATCAAGAATACCAACAACCCTGACCATCCGGGTACTCGTATCGTTCTAAAACACAGTAGTGATGAATTTCCAGTTGTGGGAATTGCTGGTGACTCAGGCTTTGTCAGCATTAACATGTCGAAATACCTCATGAACCGTGAGGTTGGATTTGGCCGCAAGGTTCTGCAAATCCTGGAAGAACTTAACATCGGTTGGGAACATATGCCAACAGGTATCGACAATCTTTCTATCATTCTCCGTTCTCGCGAACTAACTCCCATCAAGGAAGAAGAAATCCTGCGTCAGTTGGTTCAAAAGGCTAAAGTAGATCATGCAGAAATCGAACACGACCTTTCTATCATTATGATTGTTGGTGAAAAAATGAAGAGCCATATCGGAGTGACTGCTACTGCGACACGCGCTCTATCTGAAAACAAGATCAACATCCAGATGATGTCTCAAGGTTCTAGTGAAGTGTCTATTATGTTCGTTGTCAATAAAGACCAAGAGAAAGCAGCAATCAAAGCCCTCTACAATGCCTTTTTCGGCGAAAGTAAGGAAGACTAATCATGGCCCAATCGCTTAATAAAACAGTGCTTCTCAGCACGACAGGCACTTCCTACCTCTCTATCGCTGGGAAAGTTGGGAAATTCCTGGTCGGAGATCAGGCCTTAGAATTTTACCCAGACGTCAATGTCGAACAATTTATCCAGATTCCTTGGGGGCATATCAATCAGATTGGAGCCAATGTCACTGGACGAAAAATCAGTCGCCACTTCGAAGTCTTTACAGACAAAGGAAAATTCCTTTTTGCTTCAAAAGACTCAGGTGCTATTCTCAAAATTGCTCGTGAAAAACTGGGTAATGACAAGGTCGTCAAACTTCCTACCCTGATTCAGACAATTGGTCAAAAATTTAAAAATCTATTTGCAAAAAAGTAGAAACTTTAGTATAATCATAGCAACGGATAAGTAGGTTATCTTCTTCTTTCAGAAAGTCTGCGGATGCTGCGAGCAGATAGGAGGGATAGGTGAAATTCTACCGTTAGTAACAATTACATACACAATCAAGTGCACACCTGTGAAGTTGGATGGAACCGTGGCCCTGCCACTCCAACGCTTTGTCAGGTGTGCTTTTTTCATAAAGGAGTTCTTATGTTAGATATCAAACGTATTCGTACAGACTTTGATGCTGTCGCAGAAAAATTGGCTACACGTGGCGTAGATGCTGCTGTCTTGAATGAGATGAAAGAAATCGATGCTAAACGTCGTGACATCTTGGTCAAGGTTGAAACTCTCAAAGCAGAACGTAACACAGTTTCTGCTGAGATTGCCCAAGCCAAACGCAACAAGGAAAATGCAGATGACAAGATTGCTGCCATGCAAAATCTATCTGCTGAAGTCAAAGCCTTGGATGCTGAATTGGCAGAAATCGATGCTAAATTAACAGAATTTACCACTACTCTTCCAAATATCCCAGCTGACAGCGTTCCTGTTGGGGCTGATGAAGATGACAATGTGGAAGTTCGCCGTTGGGGTACTCCACGCGAGTTTGACTTTGAGCCAAAAGCTCACTGGGATCTTGGTGAAGACCTTGGTATCCTTGATTGGGAACGCGGTGGTAAGGTAACAGGCGCTCGCTTCCTCTTCTATAAAGGCCTCGGTGCTCGTTTGGAACGTGCTATCTACAACTTTATGTTGGATGAGCATGGCAAGGAAGGCTATACGGAAGTCATCACACCATACATGGTTAACCACGACTCTATGTTTGGTACTGGGCAATATCCAAAATTCAAGGAAGATACTTTTGAACTCAGCGACAGCAATTACGTCCTTATTCCTACAGCTGAAGTTCCTCTGACAAACTACTACCGTGATGAAATCCTTGACGGTAAAGACCTGCCAATCTATTTCACTGCTATGAGCCCATCATTCCGTTCTGAGGCTGGTTCAGCTGGTCGTGATACTCGTGGCTTGATTCGTTTGCACCAATTCCATAAGGTTGAAATGGTCAAATTTGCCAAACCAGAAGAATCTTACGAAGAATTGGAAAAAATGACAACCAACGCTGAAAACATTCTTCAAAAACTTAACCTTCCATACCGTGTCGTTGCGCTCTCTACTGGAGATATGGGCTTCTCATCTGCGAAGACTTACGACTTGGAAGTGTGGATTCCAGCCCAAAATACCTACCGTGAAATCTCAAGCTGTTCAAACACAGAAGATTTCCAAGCCCGTCGTGCCCAAATCCGTTACCGTGATGAAGCAGATGGCAAGGTGAAATTGCTCCATACCTTGAACGGTTCTGGACTTGCAGTTGGACGTACAGTGGCTGCTATTCTTGAAAACTACCAAAATGAAGATGGTTCCGTGACCATCCCAGAAGCACTTCGTCCATACATGGGTGGAGCTGAGGTCATCAAACCATAAAAAATAAGGTTTAGCTATTTCTAGCTAGACCTTTTTTCGTAACCAAATCAGATAAGCGCCTAATACAAAGAGCAAAATGATTAGGCAAATAACAGTTTCAGCCAGTACCAAATAATCCAAAAATGGAAGTTTCAAGATTCCCTGAGCCATCTTAAGCGAAGTAGCTGTGATAATAGTCGGGAAGGTGAGGGCTGAGAAGGCTGGTTGAAAACCTTGTTTTAAAATATTGGGTAGGCGAGTCAAAACAAAGAAAAAGAAGGATTGGGAAGCCAAAAGCATGAAAATCAAGACCCAAGTCGGTAGGCTAGCTCCTCCAACTCGAACCAGAGAAGCCAAAAGCAAAGAAAAGGGAGCACAGTAGATACCTTCTTGCCCAAGCAAGGCTAATGGGAGTGGATTTTTCTTTAAATCGCTATAAATAAGCGGATAGAGATAGAAGGTTAGGAGAAAACCAAAACTCAAGGTCGCATAGGCAATTTCGATGATACCTACAAGAGGATAGGTTAAAGCAGCCACTGCTATCCCTACATAGAGAACAGTCCAACTTGGAGTCGCATTGACTCTCTTACCTGGACAAGCAAACTTGATGGTGAAACCAGCAATCAAGGCCAAATCCAAGAGAAATGAACACCACCAGAGTCCTTGCGCAACCAAAGGAAGATGAGGGAATACGCGAAAGACATAGGTCGATAAAATCATCCCAGCCATGGGAAAGGTGGCCATTCCTGATAAAAGAGGGGGCTTGGTCAACTCTTGCTTGGTTTCTTTCCAATTAAAAAGATGCAGAAGCAGAAAGTAGATCCACAAAATCAAACCTGTCAGACTCAATAGATGGGACAGAACCGGCAACGTATCTAAAACGAGATTTCCAGCTCCTGCCAAACCTAGCAAACAACCTGAAAATACTAAGGGGAGTTTTTTCATCCTAACCTCCAATAATCATGTTAGTTTCAGTATAGCATAAAAGCGCTTAAATGAGGGGATAAAAAACGAAGTCCGTTGATTTCAGACTTCATTTTTTACTCAGATATGAATTAAGCATAAGGTTGCAATTCTGGGTTAATTGGGGTATTGGCTAGGTTGTTGGCATAATTACAGAGGCTTGCTAGGCTGACACCAAGGACTACATCCAAGGCATTTTGTTGCGTGTAGCCAGCTTCTAAAAACTCAGCCAAAGCTTCATCTCCTACACGACCCTTGGTATTGATAACTGCCAAAGTAAACTTAGCTAGGGTATCCAATTTAGGATCTGTTTCAATTGGAGTACGATTGCGAAGAGCTTGAATCAAGTCATCATTCATCTGGATTTGTTTGATGGAAAAGGCTGTGTGACCTGCGACACAGAAGGCACAACCATTGGTCACGGCTGCCGTGATTTGCACCACTTCACGCTCAACGGGTGTCAGGCTGTTGCGACGGTTGATAGATGCGACAGTTCGGTAGGCTTCTAAAGCAGTCGGGGCATTGGCCAAGAGACCGATTAGGTTGGGAATATAGCCATTGTTGTCTTTTTCTACTGTTTCAAGAACTTCTTTCACTTCTGCCGGTGCTGATTCTACTGTATGGATTGTAAATGTTGTCATAAGATACCTCTTTTCTTGTTATTGACACTAATATTATTGGAAAATCTTATAAAATCCTGATTCCTAAGTTTATTTAAGACAAAGGTTTATTCTCTCATAAGATTTTCGTTGTATATTATACTCTTCGAAAATCAAATTCAAACCGCGTCAGCGTCGCCTTACCGTACTCAAGTACAGCTTGCGGCTAGCTTCCTAGTTTGCTCTTTGATTTTCATTGAGTATTAGTTTATCACACTTCCAATCATTTGCATAATATATATTATATATCAGCTTGATAAAAATCATTTATAGGCAAAAAAATCACACGCCATGTGTGATTTCATTATTTGTCAAAATACTTTTTAGTTTCAGCAATAACGACTGGCGACAAGACTAAGAGGGCAATCAAGTTTGGCAGAACCATCAAGGCGTTGACGATATCTGCGATAATCCAGACCATATCCAACTCGATAAATCCTCCCAACAAGACCATGAGCACAAAAACCACACGGTAGAGCCAGATAAAGCGAACCCCAAGGAGGAACTCGAAACAGCGTTCTCCATAATAGTTCCAACCTAGAATCGTTGTAAAAGCAAAGAGTACAAGGAAGATGGTCAAGAGGGCAGGCCCAAAGTGTGAAAAGACTGTTGAGAAGGCTGACTGAGTCAAGGCAACCCCATTTAAGTCACCACTCCAAACACCAGTCACCAAGATGGTCAAACCAGTCAGAGTACAGATAATGAGAGTATCAATAAAGGTTCCTGTCATAGAAATCAAACCTTGCTCTACTGGTTCATTTGTCTTAGCCGCAGCCGCTGCAATGGGAGCAGAACCTAGACCAGATTCATTTGAGAACACACCACGCGCCACACCATTTTGAATAGCCATCCGAACGCTAGCACCAGCAAATCCACCTACCGCAGCAAGGGGACTAAAAGCCGATGTCAAGATTAAAGCGATTGTAGAAGGAATTTTCCCGATATTAAAGAAAATAACTGTAAGAGTTCCTAAGATATAAATGATAGCCATAAAAGGAACAACAGTAGTTGAAACCTTTGAAATGGACTTGAGTCCGCCAAAGACTGCAATCGCTACAAAGACAGACAAGACGAGAGCTGTGATGGTTGGCGAAATCGCCGTTGTATTTTGGATAGATTCTGTAATCGAGTTGACTTGGGTGAAGGTTCCGATTCCCAAGAGAGCAACCAGTACTCCTGCTACTGCAAACAAAACAGCAAGTGGTCGCCACTTCTCCCCCATTCCTAGAAGGATATAGTGCATGGGACCTCCCGCCACTGCACCATGGTCGTCCTTGGTGCGGTATTTAATGGCCAAAAGTCCTTCCGCATACTTGGTAGCCATTCCAAAGAAAGCCGCCATCCACATCCAAAAGAGGGCTCCTGGTCCACCAACCTTGATAGCCGTCGCAACTCCTATGATATTTCCTGTTCCAACGGTTGATGCCAAGGCTGTACACAGAGCTGCAAAACTGGATACATCCCCATGTCCCTTATCCTGGATAAAAATAAGCTGAAAGGCCTTGGGCAGACGCAAAACCTGCAAGAGTCCTAGCCGAATAGTTAGGTAAAGCCCTGTTCCGACCAATAAAATCAAGAGGGGCGGTCCCCAAGCAAAAGCATCGATTGATTTAAGCAATTCTAACATTTCCTTCTCCTATCGTTTCAACCCCAAAAGAAAGAGCACATGCAAGATACATGTACTCTGGAATGCTTAGATAAATGCTAAAAAGCGGTCTATCCTAGCTCTGTCCTTTTACCTGAGAGTTTGAGCAGTTGCCTGCCTTGCCCCTTCGGTGCCTTTACGGTCTCTCCAGAGTTCCGTCCATTTACAGTCATGGAAAATCAAACGATTCCCCACTTCTATTAAACTTCATTCGGTGTTGGTATTTAATTGATTCTTATTTTACAAAAAATGTTGGCTTTTGTCAATGTGTTTATTAGTAAAAATTAGTTCAACAGTTTTTACTTTATGAATTCCGAAATATTTCTTATCCTTTAAATGTCACAATAGTCGCACCACTGCCTCCAGCATTTTGCGGGGCATAGCCGAAACTCTTGACATGTTTGTTTCTTTGTAGGTATTTGGTGACACCTTCACGGATGACACCTGTTCCGATACCATGGATGATATCGACTTGCGCCATATTATTAAGCAGGGCTTGGTCGATAAAGGCATCTAGCTCATTCATGGCCTCTTCATAGCGTTTACCTCGAAGGTCCAGTCTGGCTTGAGGTCCTCGCCCAGAAGTTCGTTTCACAACATTGACTTGTTTCTTCTTGACTTGCTTTTCTTGCTGAGCTTGAACAAGGTCAAACTCTTTCTCTTCCAAGGTCATCTTGATTAAACCAACTTGGGCTTCCCAACGGCCGTCCTTAAGCTGACTGGTCAAGGTACCACGCTGTCCATAACTGAGAACCACGATATCATCTCCCACCTTTGGAACTCGTTTTTTCTTGGCCTTTTGAAGGACCTTATTTTTTGACAAATCTACTTTTTCAGGAGCCAATTTTTTCAGCTTGGCCTTGGCTTCAATGATTTCGTGGGGCTTGAGTTGAGATTTACTGTGGAGATTTTTAAGAATCTGGTCACTCTCACTTAGGGCCATGTCCACAATCTCAGCAGCCTGTTCACGCGCCTTGTTGAGCTCGGTTTCCTTTTCACGATTGAGCTCGTTGTAGAGTTTTTTAAGCGCACGATTCATCTTGAGATTTTCTTGCTCCACCTCACGGATATTGTCCAATCGTTTGCGACTCTCTAGCGTCTGCTCTTCCAGTTGCTCAATAATCCGATTGACATCATTGTCCTGATCGACCTGCTGGCTGGCATCCCCTACGATAACTTCAGATAGACCTAAACGTTTAGCAATTTCAAAAGCATTGCTTCGGCCAGGAACTCCCTGCATAAAGCGATAGGTCGGGCGAAGAGTTGCAGCATCAAACTCCATACTGGCGTTTTGCACAAAGGCTGTCTCAATACCGTAGGCCTTGAGTTCTGGATAGTGGGTCGTCGCCATAGTCTTGACTTGACGCAGGCGAAGGTCCTCCAGAATGGCCATGGCAAGGGCGGCTCCCTCTTGGGGATCTGTACCAGCCCCCAACTCATCCAAGAGCAAGAGCGAATGTTGGTTAACCTTGCTAAGAATATCCACGATATTGGTCATATGGCTAGAGAAGGTAGACAAGCTCTGCTCAATAGACTGCTCATCTCCAATATCGGCAAAGATTTCTTCAAAAATACCAATACGGCTTCCCTTATCTGCCAAAATCGGCAAACCTGACTGGGCCATAACCTGTGTCAAGCCCAGAGTTTTAAGCATGATGGTCTTCCCACCTGTATTGGGACCTGTAATGACAATGGCTGTTAAATCTTGGCCAAAATGGACATCATTGGCGACGGCATTTTTGACCAGAGGATGGCAGATATGGAGCAGTTGAATCTCTTGATTTTCTGATAGCTGAGGTACGACTGCTTGTCTTTCTTGGATAAAGCGGACCTTGGCACGAATCAAGTCCAGATGGCCGATAATCCAAGCATCATTGGCAATCTCAGCCGCATGAGGGCGAACACGCTCAGAAATTTCTTGGAGAATGCGAAGCATTTCATAGCGCTCATCTGCTCGCAAACTGGCAATTTCTTCGCTCAGTTTGACCACCTCACGGGGTTCGATATAGACGGTGTTTCCGCTGGCAGAAATATCATGAACGACACCTGCAATCTTATTGCGGTAGGTATTTTTGACAGGTAGAACCTGACGGCCATTTCTGCTGGCAACGATTCCTTCCGTCAACATCTGCGCTTTTTGCTTGAGCAAGTCTTGTAAAACATCGCGTACCTGACTCTCGCTATCATGGATTTTTCGACGGATGCGCGCCAATTCTTCACTGGCAAAATTTTCAATGAAACCTGCATCATTAAAGGCTTGGAGATTTCCTTGTAATTGCGGAAAATCGTGTAATTTCTCAAACCAAAGGGCTAACTCTTCCAAACTGACATTTTCCAGATTGGCATAAAAACTTTGCAGTTCTCTGCTAGAAAGAAGCACGCGCTTCAAGAGGAGGAACTCCTCGATATTGAGGTCTGCTCCCATCTCCAACCGCTTGCAGACTCCTGCAATTTCCTTAGTTGCGAGAATAGTAAAATGCGGTTGCTCTACGAAAAGAGCCTGCATCTCCTTCATCTCAGCAAAAGCCTGTTTGATTTTATCTGCTTTAGCAGTCGGAGCCAGCTGTCTCAATTGCTCCAAGCCCTGCTCGGTCAACAAATGGGGTTCAAACAAGGCCTTGACCTTATTGAACTCTAATGTTTCTAATATTTTCTTATTCATCTTTATTTCCTTGTCTTTGAATGTCTAGGTGTGGTAGCTTTTTATATTCTGATAGATTCGAGTCAAATCTGTAAACAAAGGGCTAGGAAAACTCCTGCCCTTTTTATCCGATTAAATTTGTCACCCAGATTTGTTTGAGCCAACTAGTTGTTACCGGTATGCTCTGGATGATGTGTTTTGCGACGATACTCTTTTCAAGAGGATTTTGTATAGCTGCCATGGGGATGGTCGCCAAGATGGTCAAGGCCATTTGCAAGACAAATAAGGTCACCAACATGGACAAGATACCTGCTGAAACTTGGAACAACTTACCACCCAGTTTTTTACTAGGAATCAAGTGTAAGAGGAGACCAAGCAAACGACCGATGCTATAGACAATCCCAAATACAAGCAAGTAGCCGATGCCTGCATAAAAGACCTTATCCAGCTGAAAGAGTTGATCCGATGGGAAAAAGAAAGTCCCCTGACCTTCCTGCGGATTTGCATAAGGAAGTAATAAATGGAACTGCTCTCCAAGCCCCTTATAAAACTGGCCAGCCATAAAAGCCGATGCCATGGTTGAAATCAGGTAATAAATCTGTAAGAGCAGGCCTCTCCGATAGCCGATATAAAATCCCCAAGCCAAGACCAATAGAAGAAGGAGTGAAATCATAAGGAATCCTCAATCTTGCTCTGTTCTTGCTTGCAAGTCACAAGCTTGTGACGGAGTTCTTCTAGCTCTTGCTCCTTATCATCAAATTCAATCTCACGGCTGAGCTGAGTTGATAAACAGTTGACTGCCAACAAAAGAGCGATGGTTTCATCATCTGCGCTAGGCATTTGTTCTTTAATTGCTTGGTATTTTTCTGTCGCAACCTTGGCAATTTCCTCCATAAAAAGGTTATCATGCTCGCTTGTCAAGGTTAATGATTTTTTCCCGAATGTAAATTTGAATCGATTTAGATTTGCCATAAAATTCACCTCACGATATTATACCAAAATTCGCTAACTTTGTCAGTTTTTACAAATTTGCCTGCTTTTGTGGTACAATAGAAACTATGGCAAGTATAACACTCACACCAAGCGAAAAGGAGATTCAGGCTTTTCTTGAACACTACCAAACCAGTCTAGCTCCCAGCAAGAATCCCTATATCCGCTACTTTTTGCGACTACCTCAAGCAACGGTTTCTATCTATACTTCTGGAAAGGTCTTGCTTCAGGGTGAGGGGGCTGAGAAATACGCTCGTTTCTTTGGCTATCAAGCTGTAGAGCAAACCAGCGGACAAAATCTTCCTTTGATTGGGACAGATGAGGTTGGAAATGGTTCCTACTTTGGTGGGCTTGCAGTTGTGGCTTCCTTTGTCACACCAGACCAGCACGACTTCTTACGAAAACTCCCGACTTTATCA
>NZ_VMMS01000038.1:0-725 GCF_013277315.1 Streptococcus sp. 2106 | reverse complement strand
TCAAGTAAAACTTCGACTGATTCATCATTTAGGTCTTGTTCAACTAATTTTCCTTGCATAGCATATTGAAGAATAGATTTTTTTAGTTTATCTGGAAATTCTTTATCTAGCTGTTCTAGTCTATTATAACTTTCAGCATATTCATCTACTTTTTCTAAAGCTGATTCGATTGCTTCTACTATTCGTTGTTGTTCGGATAGTGGAGGCAATAACATAGGAACTTCATATTTTAAAAATTTTATTGAAGCTAAATTTTTTATCGCTGAACCTATAGAATGCTCTTTTAGTGTATTAATCAAACTCGTAAACATCCATTTAAAATACTGTGAATCTATTATATCTGAGTTTAACGTAAGTTTTAATAATGCTTGATTTATAACTCCATTATAATAATTTGAAGGTATTTGAAAGATTTCTCCAATAGTACCTGCACAAGATATTAAAATATCTCCTGCTTTTATTGAAAAATTTTTTAAACGTATATAATCACTCTCTTTTAACCAATAGTCTCCATAATCTATAGTTTTTCTTATAGCATTACCTTGTTCATAAACCTTATATGTATGTTTTCCTTTCGGAACAAACATTGACTTTGTTATAGAACTACCAAAAGGACCTCTTTTTATTGAGCCGTCCTCTAATGCACAAATGTCTGGTAAATAAACTATGGCCCATCCTTTAGGTATATTATGTTTAAACTCTTTTATACTTCCATCAGCAAACTT
>NZ_VMMS01000037.1:0-52464 GCF_013277315.1 Streptococcus sp. 2106 | reverse complement strand
CGAAGTCAGTAACATATACCTACGGCAAGGCGACGTTGACGTGGTTTGAAGAGATTTTCGAAGAGTATTAGAAAATGCCGATAAGGGTCTGCATACCAAGAGTGGTGAGGATGATGGCAATCCAGCAGATGGCTCCAAGAAGAATGGATTTTCCACTGGATTTGACCATAGCGACCAGATTGGTTTTGAGACCGATAGCACTCATGGCCATGACAATGAGGAATTTAGAGAGTTGTTTGAGAGGGGTAAAGAAACTACTAGACACACCGAGAGAGGTCAGAAGGGTGGTTAGGAGCGATGCAAGGATAAAGTAAAGGATAAAAAGTGGGAAGACTTTTTTCAGTTGTAGGCTTTGCTTGTTTTCTTGTTGGCGACTTTGCCAGTAGGATAGAAAGAGCGTGATAGGGATAATGGCCAAAGTACGTGTGAGTTTAACAATGGTTGCAGACTCGAGGGTATTGCTTTGGTAAAGACTGTCCCAAGCGCTGGCGGCAGCCGTTACAGAGGAAGTGTCGTTGACCGCAGTCCCTGCAAAGAGGGCGAAGCCTTCATTGGATAGATGAAGCCAGGTGCCGAGGGTTGGAAAGATGAGCGCAGCCAAGACATTGAAGAAAAAGATAACGGAAATGGCTTGGGCTACTTCCTTTTCCTTAGCATCAATAACGGGCGCTGTCGCTGCAATGGCAGAACCCCCACAGATAGAAGAACCTACTCCAACCAAGGTAGCCAGTTTTGTATCCAGTGCAAAGAAACGCTGGAAGAGGTAGGCAATAATCAGAGCTATTGAGATAGTGGACAGGATGACAGGGAGTGAAGATTGGCCAACTGCGAAGACCTGCGAGATATTGAGACCAAAACCAAGCAAGACAACGGCATATTGGAGCAACTTCTTGGAACTAAAGGTCAAACCAGCATCCAGTTGTTTATAGGACGAGAGAAAGGGATGTAGGAGCATGCCTATGAAAATGGCAAAAACGGGCGCGCCAATCACAGGGAAGAATCCTCCTAAGTACCAAGATACGATAGAAATGAGAAGGCAGGCCAAGATACCTGCTCCATTTTTTGATAGAAATGACATAAAAACCTCCAAATAAAATCTATTACCATTATAGACCTATAAACAGGAAAAGTAAAATAGAAAGTGGAGCCAACAATTATTTGACAAGTAGTGCTAATTATGTAACAATAATCTTACAAGAACTGTAACGAAGTCTTGGCAAAAACAAAAATACCAGAGCTCCACCTCTGGTATTTCTTTTTGTCCAGTTACATTAAAACTAAACTCAGGTTATATTTTTTTGTCGCGCTTATCTAACCACTTTCTGACTATCCACTCAGAAATGACATTACCGGTAATAGTAATCAGTAATGGTGCTAGAATAGTTGTAACGAAGATTATCAAAACCTCAATACTCTTCGAAAATCTCTTCAAACCACGCCAACGTCGCCTTGCCGTATATATGNNGATTTTCATTGAGTATTAGTTATGCTTTCACCTCGATTCCTAGTCTCATGAGATTTTCATTGAGTATTCTCAAAACATAGTGTTGTAATCAATTTAAATTAACCTACTTCAATTTGTCATGCTAGCGTTATTCTATCATGTATTTTTGCGGTCGGGGGTTTTTTGTAGTATAATAGAGATACGTTTTGAAAGTAGGAGATATCTATGGATTTAACTAAGCGCTTTAATAAACAGTTAGATAAGATTCAAGTTTCGTTGATTCGTCAGTTTGACCAGGCTATTTCTGAGATTCCTGGGGTTTTGCGTTTGACCTTGGGGGAACCTGATTTTACAACGCCAGACCATGTCAAGGAGGCGGCCAAGCGAGCGATTGATCAGAACCAATCCTACTATACAGGGATGAGTGGTCTGCTGACTCTACGTCAGGCGGCCAGTGACTTTGTTAAGGAAAAGTACCAACTGGACTATGCTCCTGAGAATGAAATCTTGGTTACAATTGGGGCGACAGAGGCTTTATCTGCGACTTTGACAGCTATTTTGGAAGAGGGAGACAAGGTGCTCTTGCCAGCTCCTGCCTATCCAGGTTATGAACCGATTGTCAATCTAGTTGGGGCAGAGATTGTCGAGATTGACACAACTGAAAATGGTTTTGTCTTGACTCCTGAGATGTTGGAAAAGGCCATTTTGGAGCAGGGAGACAAGCTCAAGGCGGTTATTCTCAACTATCCAGCTAATCCGACAGGAATTACCTATAGTCGGGAGCAGTTGGAGGCCTTGGCAGACGTTTTACGCAAGTACGAAATTTTCGTTGTCTGTGATGAGGTTTACTCAGAATTGACCTATACAGGCGAAGCCCATGTGTCTCTAGGGACTATGTTGAGAGACCAGGCTATTATTATCAATGGTCTATCTAAATCGCATGCTATGACCGGTTGGCGTTTGGGACTAATTTTCGCTCCTGCGGCCTTCACAGCTCAGTTAATCAAGAGTCACCAGTACTTGGTGACTGCCGCAAATACCATGGCGCAACACGCTGCGGTGGAGGCCTTGACGGCTGGTAAAAACGATGCGGAGCCTATGAAGAAGGAATATATCCAGCGTCGTGATTATATTATCGAGAAAATGACTGCTCTTGGTTTTGAGATTATCAAACCAGACGGTGCCTTCTATATCTTTGCTAAGATTCCAGCTGGTTACAACCAAGACTCCTTTGCCTTTCTAAAGGATTTTGCTCAGAAGAAGGCTGTTGCCTTTATCCCTGGTGCTGCCTTTGGGTGTTATGGAGAAGGTTATGTTCGCCTGTCTTATGCAGCCAGCATGGAGACTATCAAAGAAGCCATGAAACGACTTGAGGAGTATATGAGAGAAGCATGATTCAGTCTATCACGAGTCAAGGCTTGGTGCTCTACAATCGCAATTTTCGGGAGGATGATAAGCTAGTCAAGATTTTTACAGAGCAGGCTGGTAAGCGCATGTTTTTCGTCAAACACGCTGGCCAGTCTAAGCTGGCGCCTGTTATTCAGCCCTTGGTGCTGGCTCGATTTCTCTTACGAATCAATGATGACGGACTCAGTTACATCGAAGACTATCATGAGGTCATGACTTTTCCCAAGATTAATAGTGACCTCTTTGTCATGGCCTATGCGACCTATGTGGCAGCTCTTGCAGATGCTAGTTTGCAGGACAATCAGCAGGATGCTCCCTTGTTTGCTTTTTTGCAAAAGACTTTGGAGTTGATGGAAGCAGGCTTGGATTATCAGGTTTTGACCAATATTTTTGAAATTCAAATTTTGACTCGATTTGGAATCAGCCTCAATTTTAATGAGTGTGTCTTCTGCCATCGGGTTGGTCAGGCTTTTGACTTTTCTTTCAAATATGGAGCCTGCCTCTGTCCAGAGCATTATCATGAGGATAAGAGACGTTGTCATCTCAATCCCAATATCCCCTATTTGCTCAATCAATTTCAAGCCATTGATTTTGAGACTTTGGAGACCATTTCGCTCAAGCCCGAAATCAAGCAAGAGTTACGCCAATTTATGGATCAACTCTACGAAGAGTACGTTGGGATTCACCTAAAATCAAAGAAATTTATTGATTCCCTAGCAGACTGGGGACAATTACTAAAAGAGGAAAAGAAATGAAAAAAATCGCAGTAGATGCTATGGGGGGCGATTACGCACCTCAGGCCATCGTTGAGGGTGTCAATCAAGCCCTAGCTGACTTTTCAGATATCGAAGTTCAACTTTACGGAGATGAAGCTAAAGTCAAGCAATATCTGACAGCGACAGAGCGCGTCAGCATTATCCATACGGATGAAAAGATTGATTCAGACGATGAACCTACGAGAGCTATTCGGAAGAAGAAAAATGCCAGTATGGTCTTGGCAGCCAAGGCTATCAAAGAGGGTGAAGCAGACGCTGTTCTCTCAGCTGGGAATACAGGTGCTTTGTTGGCGGCTGGATTCTTCATCGTGGGTCGTATCAAGAATATCGATCGACCTGGACTCATGTCTACCTTACCGACTGTAGATGGGAGAGGTTTTGACATGCTTGACCTCGGTGCTAATGCGGAAAATACAGCCCAGCACCTCCATCAATACGCGGTTCTAGGTTCCTTCTATGCTAAAAATGTTCGTGGCATTGAGCAACCACGTGTTGGTTTGCTCAACAACGGAACAGAGAGTAGTAAGGGCGACCCGCTTCGTAAGGAAACTTACGAATTACTGGCGGCTGATGAAAGTTTGAACTTTATCGGAAACGTGGAAGCGCGTGATTTGATGAATGGCGTTGCGGATGTTATTGTGGCAGATGGTTTCACGGGAAACGCTGTGCTTAAATCCATCGAAGGGACAGCCATGGGAATTATGGGCTTGCTCAAGACAGCTATTACAGGTGGTGGTCTTCGAGCGAAACTAGGCGCCCTCCTTCTTAAGGACAGCCTCAGAGGTTTGAAAAAACAGCTCAACTACTCAGATGTTGGTGGAGCGGTCTTGTTTGGTGTTAAGGCACCGGTTGTCAAGACTCATGGCTCAAGCGATGCCAAGGCTGTTTATAGTACAATTCGTCAGATTCGTACCATGCTAGAAACAGGCGTAGTTGCTCAGACTGCGCGTGAATTTTCAGGAGAATAAAAGAGATGACAGAAAAAGAAATTTTTGACCGTGTTGTGACCATTATCCAAGAGCGACAGGGAGAGGACTTTGTCGTGACAGAATCCTTGAGTCTGAAAGACGACTTGGATGCTGACTCAGTTGACTTGATGGAGTTTATCTTGACTCTGGAGGATGAATTTAATATCGAAATCAGCGATGAGGAAATTGACCAACTCCAAAGTGTAGGAGATGTGGTTAAAATCATTCAAGCAAAATAAAGATAAGAAGTTCCAAGGCATTTGCTTTGGAATTTTTTATTTGGTTCAAATGACCGTTTAGGAACAGATTTAGTCTTTCTAGGGACAGTAGAAATCTGAGGACAAATAAGGGATATAATAGAGTCAGAAAAAATCAATCTCCAAAAAGGAGAAAAAAGAAAGGATTTTTATGATGAAAAAATATCTTTATTCTAGTTTGTTAGTTCTTGCAGGAGGCGTTCTCCTAGCAAATACTACGGTAGCCTATGCTGATTCCCCATCAGCAAGTGAGAAAGAAGCGATTGCTCAATTAGTTAATCAAGGCAAGATAAAAGCTGAAGAAGCTGATCAAGTAAAATTGATTGGTTTTGAAGATAAAGAAACTCAAGCAGAGGGCAATCAAGAGAAGAAAGCTTTCAATCAATATCGTGATCCGAAAGGAACATGGATGCAAACCAATGGTAAATGGTGGTTTAAATACGGTTCAGGTGGGTATGCTAAAAATTGGGAACAATTAGATGGTAAGTGGTACTATTTTGATGACCAAGGATGGATGAAAGAAAATACTTGGATTCAACCTGATGGTAATTATTACTACTTATCTGCTAGTGGTGCTATGGTCACTGGTTATCAACGTGTGAATGGTACACCATACTTCTTCAGAGCTAGTGGTGTATGGGTAGAAAATCGTGGACAGGCACTTGGTGAATATGCCGAGACATTTGTAGGGAAAATCCCATATGTTTGGGGTGGGGCAGATTTGAATAGTGGCGTAGATTGCTCAGGATTTACGATGGCTATTCATGCTAAGTTTGATATTAGTATTCCTAGAGTAACCTATGGTCAAGCGACAGGAGGAAGCTATGTAAGTAATGGCTCACAACTTCCTGGAGATTTAATATTGTACAATGGCGACCAAGGTTCAAATCAACATGTGGGTATTTATGTTGGTGGTGGCAAGGTAGTTCATGCTCCAGATAGAGGTCAAGATGTTTCTTATATGAATCAATATGGAATGGATCAAAATACAATTCGTAGATATTGGTAATATTGTCTAATTTTTCACAATATTATTGACTTTGACAATGAAAAGTATTAAAATATAGCTAAATAAAGAGGGGAAGCCCTCTTATAGCTATTCAATAAAGGAGGAAATGGCTATGAAAAAATCTAAATTACTTACTCTTGGTTTGCTTGCAGGTGCTGGCTTACTTTTGTCTATCAACCAAGCACAGGCTGCAGATAATTGGGTTAAAAATGGTGCTGACTGGAATCTTTCTCAAGATGGCAGTCTAGCTAAGGATAAATGGGTACAAAATGCTGGGTCATGGTATCACTTCGACATCACTGGTAAAATGCAGACAGGTTGGCTAAAAGACGGTAACACTTGGTATTCGCTCGCAGATAGTGGCGCTATGCGTACTGGCTGGTACAAGGAAGGTAGCACATGGTATTCACTAGCAGATAGTGGCGCCATGCGTACAGGTTGGTACAAAGAAGGGTCTACATGGTACTATCTTCATTTTAGTGGTTCTATGATGACAGGTTGGGAGTTCATAGATGGTAAATGGTCTTACTTTGAAAAATCAGGTGCTATGGTTGCAGATAGAGCTGTTCCAGCCAGTGATGGGGAAAGTTATGTCATTGGTAAGGATGGCTATCTAGCAAATAGAAAAGATGCTGGATACAGTATTCATGATATTGTCAAACTTGGAGATGGGCAAGAATATTTGCTAAATGCTAAAGGTGACGATGTTATTATTGAAAAAAATGCTTGGTATATCAGACCAGAGTTCAAGAAGTTTTCTAATAAATATGGAGATGAGGTTGCAAATACTACCTTAGCTTTAGTGGATAATAAAGAAGAAGGACAAGAAATTGATCCTAAGGCAGTTGTACAGAACTTCCAAAACTTACCAAATCGCTACTACTTTGATGAAAATGGGCATCGTGTGGTTAATATCCCAGCAATGACAACCTATTCAGAGATTAAAAAAGTTGGCAATGATATCTATTTAGAACATCCAGGTGCACGACTTCGTCTTGGAGCTACCCACTTTACAATCAATAACAATAAACTATACTATTTAGAAAATGAGCAAGGTAAGCTCAAAACAGGTTACTTTGTATTGATTGATGATGGTATGGCTACAACCCACTATCACATCCTAGCCTATGCGGATCAATCTGGTGAAATTCTTAAGATGAAACGCTTGCCATCAGGAGTTTCAGATTATCTGGATAAAGAAATCGATGGTTTATATGGTGAAAAAATTAAAATTGAATCTCCACACTCAAACGAATATTATAAAGTGGTTGTGGTTAAATAAAAATAACATCTTCACAACTAATCGTTAACGCTCTAACCAATATACCATTTTCAGGAGGCTTTAGATTTCTTGTATTTTAAAAGGAAACTAAAGCCTTTTGTAGATGGAGCAGGGGATAGAGTTATCTATAAAATAATGAAAAGGAGTCTGTCATGGAAATGAAAAATACATTTGTAGAATTGGAACAATTTGAAGAGTTAACCTCAGAGGTATTGGAGGAAGTGAATGGTGGAGGGATTTTTGAAGATGCCGTAAAATGGTGCGATAAGTTATTTAGTACGGGTAGACACTTTGCTTAAATTCACAGTATTCGTTAGAGATTAGATTTATTTATGATTATTTTAGAATTCTTAGTTTCTGTGCTATATATACTGTTGGTAGTCGTTTCAACCATGGTTCCTACTATTTATTTGGGTGCTCAAATTTCCCCAGAATTTTATAAAAAACGTTATTGGGTTCTTGTATTTTTAATTAGTTTATCTGCTCGTCAAACATTTGGAGAATTATTTCATATAGGAATCATTCTCTTCTTTTACTGTATTTTTTTACTAGTATTGCACAAGGGAAAAGGGGAAGCTTTTTTTCTTTCTCTGTATCTTTTTCTCTTCTTTCAAAGTATTCGTTATTTATTTTTGACAATTTGGATTCGTGTATTATCTGGTGAGCCTTGTTGTTTTGTAGATTCGTTTTCCACTTTATATAGATCTGTATTTGATTTATTATCAATATTGCTATGTTCTACAATTATGAAACGTTGTTCTTTGGATTTGGATTTATTCTTTTCAGATGCTTTCAAAACCCACTATTATAAGAGTTTTTTCATTATCCTACCTCTGACTGGATTTAGGATATTCTCTTCGTTTATGACCAATAGAAATAGTTCGTTCTACGTTCGTTTTGATACGACCATTTCTCTCCTGATTTTCATTCTCTTTTTCTCTTGGCTCTTTTACATCAAGCATTTGGAGCAGGTTTATCGTGATGAGCAGACCATTCAGAGACAGGAAGATGAAAATCGTTCCTTGCAAGGAATGGTGGATAAGTTGGGACATCTCTATGATGAGGTTCGAGGTTTCCGTCATGATTTTGCGGGAATTGTCGCCAGCATGGAGCCTGCCATAGCAAATCAAGACATGGCTGAGGTATCTACCATTTATCAAGATGTCTTTCTAAAGACTAATGAAAAGCTGAGGAAGGCGGATTACACGGCCTTTAATCTTCACAATATCCATGATATAGCTATTCGCAATACCTTGGCAAAAGCCATGATTGTGGCAGATAAGCAGGGAATTCATTTTAGTTTGGAGACGGTGGGGGTTGTCGAAGAGCTGGCATTGCCTATGTTGGAGGCTATCCGTATCCTCTCTATCCTCACGACAAATGCTTTAGAAGCAGCCAGTGAGGCTGAAAATCCGCAGATTCGGGTTGCTTTATTGGCAGGTGATAGGAGTGTCCGTTTTATCATTGAAAACACTCGTAAGAAAGAAGAACTGAATCCCAGTATTCTCAGTCAAAAGGGTTACTCTACCAAGGATAACCACAGTGGACTGGGCTTGGCAACCTTGGAGGACATGGTTTTTCATTATGATTTAAACTTAGATACCCAGCTAGGAGAGACGACTTTTAGACAAGATTTAGAATTGCCATTTAAGGATGAGAAACGAGGGGGAGAGGAATGAGAATTTTAGTTTTGGAAGACGATAGAGTCCAGCAAGGACGGATAGAGCAGACTTTACTAGATATCGGTCGCTCTCGCAATTTAAGATTGGAAATTGATATTGCCAAAAACTATGGGGATGTTGAAAAGTATTCTCAGTATTTTGACCATTACCAGCTCTATTTATTAGATTTAGAGATTGATGGAGAGCGTGAACGGGGCTTTCAGGTTGCTCAACAGGTTCGGGAGCGGGATCCTTTTACAAGCATTGTCTTTGTGTCCACGCACTCGGAGGCCTTACCTCTAGCTTTTCGCTACCACTTGTCTGCCTTGGATTTTATTTCCAAGGATCAGCCAGAGGCGGACTACTGTCATCAGCTGGAGCGCTGTCTGGACTATGTACTGGCAGTAGATAAGAGGGAAAATATGCGTCTCTTTACCTATAGTTTTGAGGGAAGACGGGGCTTCACTCTGCCCTACCATGAAATTTTAGCCTTTGAAACTTCAGTGGAATCCCATCGTATCAAGGTCTATTATGCCAATCATTCTATCAAGACCATTTATGGCAGTCTCAAGGATATCGCTGCCAAGGCTGAAAAAGATTACTTTGTCTATGCCAATCGCAATACGTTAGTCAGTTTACAGGCTATTGAAGAGATGACTGCCACAGAAGTGACCTTGTTAGAAGGCTTGCATTTCCCCGTATCACGAACAGCCAGAAGAACCCTTAAAAAATATCTTAATGTCTAATATCTGTTAGATTTGAATGAGTTTATCAATAAGAATATCGGAAAATTTTCTGATATTCTTATTTTTTGACTTCTTTTTCGAATAGATAAGTAAGAGGAAAAGAAAAGGAGTTTGCTTCATGTATCTACCGATTTTCTATTCATGGTATATTAAATTATTTTTCAAATAAAATTTAATTTAGTTGTACATTTTCGAAATTTTTTTCGAATAGATAAGTAAGAGGAAAAAGAAAGGAGTTTGCTTTATGTATCTACCAATTTTCTATTCATGGTTCATTAAATTATTTTTTAAATAAAATTTAATTTAGTTGTACATTTTTGAAATTTTTTTCGAATAGATAAGTGAGAAGAAAAAGAAAGGAATAAAATAATGAAAGAACATTATTACGGATTTGTTGAGCTAACTTCGGAAGAATTGACCGATATTCAAGGTGGAGAAAATTGGACGAAGACCCTTGTAGATTGGTACATTGGATTTCGTAGAGGTTTTGGTTTTTAGGAGGATAAGAGATGAATGAAATGAATGATAAGTATACTATTGAAGTATTAAAGGAAAGCGACTTAGCCTTGCTGGTGGGTGGTAGTGAGGCAAGTTACCAACATGGTTTAATGGTGGGGTTCATTTTACGTCGTGCGTTATTTGGATTCTAAGATAATATTTAGAGAGTGAAGCTTACCTACAACAATGAACAGAATATATGAAAAAGGAAATACAAATAACTACCTTTTTCAATTGTTAAGAATCAAAAAAGGAGAATAAGATGGAACAAATTAAAAATATGGAAAATAATTTTCATGTAATGAGTCATGAGGAATTGGCCGATGTAGAAGGAGGCTTGCTATTTGGTCTGGTAGTAGTTGGAGGAGTCGCAATTGCAGGAACATTTTTATTGGGTGCGGTAGATGGTGCTTCAGGAGCACATGCTAAGCGTCGTGGACGTTAACAGGGAAGGAAGAGCGCTGATGGAACGCATAATAGAAAGTTGGATTACTAGGGTAGAGAATTTTTACAGTTTGCAGTCAATTCCTGTGAAAGTATTCATTTTCATAGTTGGAGTAGTTGGGATTTATGCTTTAGGGACATTACTTTTAGGACCGGTTTATTGGGCGGGGCAGAAGTTTGGCGAAACAATTTACAATTATTTGTTTCAATAAAAAATTATAGATAAAGAGGAACAGACATAATGAATATGATAAAAATTGAAGAAAAATTTACAAGTCTTACAGAAAAAGATTTGGCAACAGTAGAGGGTGGTCGAGTGTCATGGAGAGGTAATATTAACATCGATGTCCACAAAGTGATTGATAGTACGGGAAGATTTTTCGGTGGTATCTATAATGCTGGTAGATCATTTGGGCGAAATGTTTACAATGCATTTTATTAATATAGTTTATTAAAATGAATATCATATATTATATTTTTGAATTCGTTTTCGAATAGATAAATAAGAGGAATACAGGGAATGATTATTTCAGTAATTCAAGATTTGGATGAAACAATTTAATAAACACTGCTATACCAAACTTGTCAAGTTTGCAACAAGACAAGCATTAAAATAAAAAAGGAGGCATTCGTTATGAATACAAAAACGATGTCACAATTTGAAATTATGGATACTGAGATACTTGCTTGCCTTGAAGGTGGCGGATGCAATTGGGGAGATTTTGCCAAAGCAGGTGTTGGAGGAGGAGCAGCACGAGGTCTTCAGCTAGGAATTAAAACAGGAACATGGCAAGGTGCAGCAACTGGTGCTGCGGGAGGAGCTATATTTGGAGGTGTGGCCTATGCAGCGACATGTTGGTGGTAATTATGGATTTTAAAAGTTTTATTATTGGTTTAGTAGTTGGTATATTTGGTCCCTATATGGATGATCTAATTAGAAAAAAATTTTTAAAGTCTTCGGAGAAGAAAACAGAAAAATTTGTCAAAAAATAATCAAAACGATAAATGATGAATCTGATTCAAAATTATCTTGCACATGTAAAGAGGACCATCTCTCCTCTTATCAGGTAAATAGGAATCTTGCAGTAGCGAATCAAAAAAGGAGTAACTATGAATCGTAATTTAGAACGGTGTTATCTATTCTGACTATGAATAGATCATACCAGAGGTGGCTTATAAATAGCGGGGACATTAGAAATTGAAGTAACTTTAAATAGGATGTCGTAAATGTTGCTATCAATGATTTATTTGTCCCAAGCTTGCCTAGGGTGTCAGTAAAAAATCAATTTCCTTTCAAAATAGCATATTTTTAGTAGGTAGGACGTTTGTTCTGCCTATTTTTTGCTAAAAAGTGCAGTTGAAGTGTCTATTTGCATCATTTGGAGTTTTACATGTATTTTTGATAAAAAATAGGTATAGAAATTAGGAAAGTTGAAGAAAAGGAATGAAGGAGGTCTTAGTTTGTGATTTTTTACATACTTTTAAGGCTTGATGAACCAGTTTGAACTAATATATAATTGCTAGAAATTGAATACACTACTCCTTGAGGGCATTTTGCCCTTTTTTATATTTTACAATAAGTGTAAAAGGAGAGTTTTTATGCGTTACGGTTATGTTCGAGTATCTACAAGAGAACAAAATATTGATAGGCAATTTTCAGCATTGGTAGAAAACAAATTATCAAAAGAGAATATTTTTATTGATTACGTTTCAGGAAAAGATTTTGACAGAATGGAATATCAAAAATTATTAACTACCTTGAAAGAAAATGATGAATTGGTTATTAAATCAATTGATAGGTTGGGAAGAAACTATGATGAAATTTTAGAACAATGGCAATCGATTACTAAGAAAAAGAAAGTAAATATAACTGTTTTAGATTTCCCCTTATTAAATACAAAGAATAGCAATGATAATATCACAGGAAAACTAATCTCCGATATCGTTTTACAAGTCCTATCTTATGTGGCACAGTTTGAAAGAGAACAAATCAAACAAAGACAAATGGAAGGAATACGGGAAGCACAGAAAAAAGGGAAGAAATTCGGTAGACCAAAATTGGTTGTCCCGAATAATTTCCCTGATGTGATAGCTCAATATAAGAAAAAAGAAATAACCTTACGAGAAGGTGCAGACATCTTAGGAGTATCAAAAAGCACCTTTCATAATTGGATAAAAAATTCATAGTTCCTGTCAAAAAACCTAGGATTTTTTGACAGGAAATACACTCTATTCTAGAGCCGTTTTCGTTAGAAAAAAAGGTTCTAAAATCAAGCATTTTGACCGATTATTATTACACTTCCATTTTATCAAGTTTGTCCAAAAAAGTCTAGGTTTTAGGACAAACTGATTACTTTACAATAAATAAAAATAGGGGGACACGAAATGGACACCAAAGCTAAAAAGTTCACACTTGCAACGATTTCAGCTCTATCACTTCTTGGGGTAGGAATTGTTACATCACAATCAGTAGCTGCTAATGATAGGCTGGTTTCCACTCAAGCAATCAATGGTCAATCCTACAATATCTTAAACTCTGAGGTTACTAGTACTTCTTCTGGTACTACTCTGGTTGGGATTGAAGGGACTTTCTTAACGCCAGATAAACAGGCTATCTTAGACCGTATCAATGCCATTCGAAAAGAGGCAGCAGACGAAGGTCTAGTTACTAGCTATGTTCCTATCAAATGGTCAACTGCGCTAGAAAAAACAGCCTTCGTTCGGGCAGCAGAAGCTTCTGTAACTAGGCATCATAAACGTTTATCTAATAAAGATATTTGGAGTGCCTGGCCTTCAGGGAATTTTTCACTAGCCGAAAACTTAGCTTGGAACTATGATGGATTTATGATAGCTATTAATCAATGGTATGAGGAAAAAGCAGATTACGTCAAATCTCGTAGTGGGGCAAGTGTATCTGGTCAAACTGGACACTACGAATCCTTAATCAATCCAGAATTGACCTATATGGGTTTGGCAGCCTTTGAAAACCCTGTCACTCAAAATGGATGGATTACCATTGCACAAAGTTTCGGAACAGCATCTGGTGGCTCTGAAGAATTAGCTGGTGGTTATGGAAAGGCCATTCAATATACAGAAGCAAATTCTTCTCAGATTCAAACATTTGCGACTAAGGCGAATCTTTTTGACAAAGACTTGAAGGCAATCGGAACTCATACCAGTAAGAAAACAAAACAAGGTAAGTCTAACGGGACTAATAAACCAGGTTTCTTTTTTCAAATGCAAGATATTGGTAGGGGTATGGGTTTTTGGCAACAATCGGGCTCTCGTTGGTGGTTTATGCAACTTGATGGGTCTTACCCTTACAATCAGTGGGCAAAATTAGATAATATCTGGTATCACTTCGATAGTTCAGGCTGGATGCAGACAGGTTGGTTGAAAGACGGTAAGGCTTGGTACTATCTCGACGGTTCAGGCGCTATGAAGACTGGTTGGCTCAAAGATAACGGTAGCTGGTACTATCTCGACGGTTCAGGTGCAATGAAAACTGGCTGGATGAAAGTATCTGGTAAATGGTACTATGCCTATAGCTCTGGTGCCCTCGCACTCAATACGACGACCCCTGATGGCTACCGTGTCAATTACAACGGTGAATGGGTATAGGATAAGATTATAAAAAATAGATAAAAAGAAAAGGAATACAAAAATTATGAAAAAAATCGTTTTAACGACTACAGCAGTTTTATCACTTGTAGCAACAGGAGCTACAATTTCAAGTGTCAATGCTGCAGACATTCCAATGGTCAAAGTATGGTCTCCAGCAGCCAATGCTTATGTTGAAGTCCCTGCTATTGGTTATCGTGATACAGATTTAGTCGCAACAGATGTGACGCTTGTAGAAAAAAGAAAAGCACAACTCGGAGCATTTTCTAAAGGTAATAGTGAATTTATAACGGTTGATTATGTAGACAAAGCTTATAGACAAGAATTTTCTAAGCAATTTGCAAGTTTTGAATCCAATGATATCGCCACATTCAACGGTAAAACAATTGTCTTTAAAGCAACAGACTATGGTATCTATACCATGAAGTTTGAGCTAAATGGTACTCGCTATAAGTTAACTGCTGATGTCAGAGAAAATCTGGGAAAAGGTGGTCCTTTTTACACTTATGTAACCAAACTAGAAGTCTTATCAAATAATCAAGCAAATACTATCTCGAATACGAGTACTGAAAAACAAATAGAAGCAACAATTACAAAGGTTGAAATTCATCATTTTGGATTTAATTTTGAAGGTGTACTCTCAGAGCCACTACAACACGGAGGAGATAATGCAGCTAGAGGAAATGTTACTCTAATTGATAAGGCTACCGGAAAGATTGTGTGCCAACATAATAATGATGTCATCTTTAGTGGTCTAACTAATGACGTCAACGACCAATTTCTTTTGCCTTTAATTTATAGTAATAAATTTAAAGGGGATGTTTTCGATATCAGACAGTTTCCTGCCGGAACATACATCTTGGAGATGTCTGGAGAAGCTGGCTCTCCGCACGATCACTCAGTTGATAATAGAAAACGTGTCTTTAAAGTTAGAAAAGAGGTGACTATCGGAAATCCTTCAACAAATTCAAATACTAACACCACAACTCAATCAGGTTCGAATCCATCTAGCTCGTCAACTTCTACAAGTTCGTCATCTGGAAACTATTCTAACACGGATACAACCATGACGACCCATCAGTCTAAATCTACTTGGATGTATTCGAATGGTCGCTGGTGGTATAAACACGAAGATGGCACTTATACAACTAATGACTGGGAAAAAATCAATGGTGTTTGGTATCGTTTTGATAACTCTGGTTGGATGCAAACTGGCTGGGTAAAAGACAACGGCACGTGGTACTATCTCGACGGCTCAGGTGCGATGAAGACAGGTTGGGTCAAAGATAACGGTAGCTGGTACTACCTTCAAGATTCAGGAGCTATGAAAACAGGCTGGATGAAAGTATCTGGCAAATGGTACTATGCCTATAGCTCTGGTGCACTCGCAATCAATACAACTACACCTGACGGTTATCGTGTCAATTACAACGGTGAGTGGGTATAAAAACAATTTCAAATTGTAAGATTAAACATATGAAAAAATTATTTCTATTCAGTATCAGTATTTTAGCTATCTCCATTTTAACAGCTTGCCAACCTCAGAGTAAAAACACTTCCTCAGAAAGTTCTGAAACAACTACTTCTAGTAGCAGTTCGCCTACTTCCACATCAGAAGAGAAGAAAAATGATTACACCCTATATAATCCTGTCCTTAAAGAATATGCCAAAGTATTAGATGATTCATCAGATTCACCTAAAGAGCTCAATTCAAAAGCAAACTTAAAAAATACTTATCCTAAAGAATACTCTGGACTACAATACAGCTTGTATGATTTAGACCAAAATGGTACGGACGAACTTTTGGTTGCCCTTAAAACGGATTCTAACTATTACGATTTATTAGATATTCGAACTCTTAAAAATGACGAAGTTATTCGACTGACCAATGCAGAAAACAATCTGGACTTTATTGGAGAGCGAGTACATTTTAATCCTTTAGAAAATGGCTATTTCCAATTATCTACCCGAGTATCTATTAATCAAATCCAACTTAAACTATACAAGTTCAATCAGGATGGAACACGATTAGACTTAGTTATCGAATCAGATACAGAAGAGGGAATGGGCACAAAACCACCTTCCCTTGACATAAGATCTTTCTCTTGGAAATCTGTCACAAGTCTCATAAGTGAAGAATCTTCCTTTCCGTCAGAAAGTAAAGGGATGGATATTTCTGCAATTCAAAATGGAGATTTTTCTAGTGTCGCAGGCACTTGGAGGAATCGTTCAGGTATTGAATTTACTTTCGACAAAAATGGTTTAGTAAGTGATAAGTCCAAAATTTCAATTGAACATGCTAAAGAAATTGACCACTATCTTAAGGCAAATTCTGTTTCTAAAGATGGAGGTGCTGGTGCAGCTATTGCCTTTTTACCGGCAGGAATCCCTATAACCATGTCTGTCACCTCTTCTTCAGATAATGGCTATACTGACTCGTCTGATATTACACAAGACCGCTTATGGTTTGGACACCAACTTATCAATGGTAGTACCGAGGGATTTTTTTACAAGGTAGAATAGTTTTAATAGACTTACAAATTTATCAATAAGAATGTCGGAAAATTTTCTGATATTCTTATTTTTTTGGATTCTTTCTCGAATAGATAAGTAAGAGGAAAAGGAAAGGAGCCTAGTTCATGTTTATATCAATGTTCTACCCATGGTTCACTGAGTTATTTTTTAAATAAATTTAATTTAGTTGTACATTTTTGAATTGTTTTTCGAATAGATAAGTAAGAGGAAAAGAAAAGGAGTTTGCTTCATGTATCTACCGATTTTCTATTCATGGTATATTAAATTATTTTTCAAATAAAATTTAATTTAGTTGTACATTTTCGAAATTTTTTTCGAATAGATAAGTAAGAGGAAAAAGAAAGGAGTTTGCTTTATGTATCTGCCAATTTTCTATTCATGGTTCATTAAATTATTTTTTAAATAAAATTTAATTTAGTTGTACATTTTTGAAATTTTTTTCGAATAGATAAGTGAGAAGAAAAAGAAAGGAATAAAATAATGAAAGAACATTATTACGGATTTGTTGAGCTAACTTCGGAAGAATTGACCGATATTCAAGGTGGAGAAAGTTGGGTGAAGACCCTTGCAGATTGGTACATTGGATTTCGTAGAGGTTTTGGTTTTTAGGAGGATAAGAGATGAATGAAATGAATGATAAGTATACTATTGAAGTATTAAAGGAGAGCGACTTAGCTTTGCTGGTGGGTGGTAGCAAGGAAAGTTATCAACGGGGTCTAATTACAGGTCTATTGTTACGCGGTATATTTATTGGAACCCCATTTTTTAGAAGATAAGATTTAGAAAAAATAGAACAAGAGGAGAAAAAAGATGACAAATTTTGACAAAATGGAACAGAACTTTGTAGCTCTTACAGAAGAAGAGTTGATGGATGTGGATGGGGGAGCATTGCCTCTTGTAATCGCCGGAGTGTCTATCTGGAAGATAGGTGCAGCAGTAGCAGGTGGAGCAGCAGCGCTTTTTGCTGGAGGAGCAGCTTTGGGGTATTATGCGAATAGACCATAATCTGATTGTAGTCAGAGAGGCATTTCTATGTTTTTAAAAAAAGAAGTGATATTATTAGGGGTATTGTTATCGCTACGTATTATTTTTACTATCGTTCAAATTTTAATTGATTATAAAATATTATCTGGACAGTATAGTATAAATTTTATGGATATTTCAGAAGTATTTACTTATCCAATACTCATTTTAATCATTTACATAGCAATAAAATATAATACAAAGGAGTAATGACGAATATGAACTTAGAACAATTTTATCAATTATCTGACGATGAATTAGTGGGAACAAAAGGTGGTTTTGGTCTTGCGGAAGCAGTTGGGATTGCAGGAGTACTGAATGCTGCTGTACAAATTTTTAATGCTGGTTACAAATTTGGTTCAGATTTTGCTCGTCGTGGGCGTTAGATAATGAACAGTCGCAACCTTAATCTCAATACATTGTTACCTAAACTAGCCACGATATGTCCTTTGTTGGGAATAACTCTTAATGTCGCGCTTCATGTGATTCGTACAGGTTCGTTAGTATCCTTTAATTGGCAATGGACTTTAGTTGGTTTGCTTTTCTCAGGATATTTTGGTATTTTTCGCAAAGATTTGTCAAAAAATAATCAAAACTATAAATGAAGAACATGAATCAAAAGGATTTTGTGTATATGAATGGTAACGTTTTTCCGCCATTCTTGTCAGGCAAATAGGAGTCTTCTATGAAAACATTTTTATTAGGCTTTGCTGAGAGTTATTTTACCGTATCGCTCATAATCTACATCGCAACGTATTTGATTTTGAGAAATCCAATCAATACCCTATTTTATCCAGAAATTTACCCTGTTTTATTTGGGCTCTTTTATCTAGGATATAAGGTCAATAAAAAGCGAGTAGAGTAAACAGTTAAGAATGACTTGTTAGTCTGCGCTAAAATGGCTAGGCTAGAATCTAGGAATGCATCACATTGGAGTTTAATATGAAATTTATTAAATCAATACTGAAAGTTTGGCCTGAAATTATGGTATTACTTAGTTCAATGTCTTATATCATCATCAGATTAGTAGCTGACATGAATAAAGTATCTTTACTTACTTGGTTTGATAGTTTCAATATACCAACGATTGCATTATTTATGATGGTCTTCATTCTTTTATACAGAAGTAAAGAAAAAAAGAATGGATAAATTTGAGGTAGTAGACGCTCTATAGGGAATAGGTGTCTTATAGTAACGAATCAAAAAAAGGAGTAACTATGAATCGTAATTTAGAACGGTGTTATCTATTCTGACTAGGAATAGATTATACCAGAGGTGGCTTAGAAATAGCAGAGACATTAAAAATTGAAGTAACTTTAAATAGGATGTCGTAAAGGTTACTATCAATGATTTATTTGTCCCAAGCTTGCCTAGGGTGTCAGAAAAAAATCATTTTCCTTTCAATAGCATATTTTTAGTAGGTAGGACGTTTGTTCTGCCTATTTTTTGCCAAAAAGTTCAGTTGAGGTGTTTATTTATATCGTTTGAAGTTTATTTGTATTGTTGTTCGTACTTTTTTGATAAAATAGTTATAGAAATTAGGAGAGTTGAAGAAAAGAAATGAAGAAGGTTTTAAGATATTTTTTAGTATTTGTTTTTCTATTTTTGATGAATATTTTCATCTTTAAGATACTAGCAACTCTGGGATTTCAGCTGACAATGAGTGAAAAGAGTTATATTGTACCACCGCTGTTTTCGATTATCGTTTTGTACATGATTGACAAAAGAATTAGGAAGAAAAAGAAATCTTTGTAATCAACTTAAGGAGTATTACTATGGATGAGTTGAAACGTGAAATTGGTTATAAAATCAAAACTATTAGGCGATCTTGTGGAAAAACTCAGATAGATATTTGTGGTGATGAATCAGAGTTGACGATTCGTCAGCTAGCACGTATTGAAAATGGGCAAGCTTTAGCAACACTTCCTAAATTATTATTGATTGCGGATAAACTTGGAGTATCATTACAGAATATTGTGGATGTTAAGGTTATAGAGATTCCAAAAGGATTCCTAAAACTCAAAGATGAGCTGATTCATTCTCAAACCTACGCTGATAAGGGAAGAATCGAACGAAAAGAAGCTATACTTGAGGAAATATATGAAAACTATTATGAGAATTTGCCTGAGGAAGAGCAGTTAATTGTGGATGTGACACAAGCTCGTTTTGATATTTATGGTAGTTCAGATGTGACCTACGGTTTAGGGTTAGTGGAAGAATATTTCCAGCAGTTATTAAAAAAGAAATATTTTTCTGTAAATGATTTGTTGATTATTGAATTGTATTTCTTTTGTTGTGCTATGGGATTAAAAGATAAAGAACATTTTGAGGAGTTAGCTCAAAAAGTATTGCTATGTTCAGAATATGAAGATAAGGCTAGCCTAGCTCAGATGGAAAAAGTTCTTCTGAGCCTATTTATCCAAATTCAGACAGAAGATAGTCTGATATATATTCAAACATTTGAGAAAATTATTGCTAAAACAAGACATGTTTTTTACCGACCTCATCTATTTTTGCTAAAGGCAAAATATGCTTTATTTGTAGACAAGAATATTTTAGAGGCAGAAAGTTTCTATGAAAAGGCAATTTCTCTAGCAGAATTGCTAGATGATCAGATATTAGTTCAGAGAATCTTAGAAGAAAAACAAATAGATTTCCCAACAACCTGACTTCTAAGTCATGTTGTTTTTTTCATGTTTTTGTTATACTAAGTCTATAAAGAAAACGCTCTCAAAAAGAAAGGAGGTTTATTATGGTTGGAACGTTATTTGTCCCTTTAAGTATAAGAGTTTGGTTCTATCTATAATATCAGGTAGAGATTAATGGAATAAAGTATTCTTATATTGGATTAAAGGAATGTTTTAATAGGTTTCCTACATTAGTATAGAGGATGAAACTCAATTTTCAATGATATAAAAGAGTGATTTGGAGATTGTGAGGGTTGAGTATGTTTATTTATGATGTAGGAAGTGTAAACTAAAAAGGAGGTAGTAATCGTATAAAAGTTAAATAGACATTATCTTTTATTGAGTCTTAGTGATATAAAAGTAATTTGATAATCTAGGAAAATGTAGTAGTAATTTATTTATTATAGATATGTTAATAAAAGTAGTATAAAATATAGACGAACATTTGAAGAGAGTTAGGAATACAACATGTGCGAATTAACTCTCAATAAAACATACATAATATACAAAAGGAGTACACTAAAATGAAATCTAAAAGAATGGAATTTCATAATAAATTTCTCATTGTTTCAGCAATGTTAGCAGTCATTAGTTGGTTAAGCTTAGGTGTTGTTTCTTTTCCTATGTTGGCTGGGACATTAGGAATTTCGACAAAAGCTGCTGCTACTGTAGTCAATTTGATTAGTGCTTATAGTACAGTTACAGCAGTAATTTCAATTGTAGGTGCAATCACAGGAGTAGGTTCTATTGGTTCGGGTATTGCAGCAACAGTTCTTTATATATTGAAAAAGAAGAGTGCTGCTCAAGCAGCTCTATGGTAGAACTAGATGAAAATACTTTCTAAAAAAGAATGTGAAAGTATTTTAGGTTATCTTAATTTTATTGGGATAACCCTTTTGTTTTTTGTTATCATAAGTTTGTCAATCTATTTTAAAAGCTATCTTCCTTTTCAAGGGAAATTATTTTTACTTTTTTTGGTAGTAGATTACGCTACTTTGAATCGTTATAATATGAAACTGCCTATCCAAAGTAAAAAAATAAATACTTTCTATATAAGGAAAAACTATATTTTTCTCTATCTTCTTGCCATTGTCAAGAAATATTATTCTTTCCAAATTTTACAATCATTCATTTATTTATTTATTTTGTATTTTCTAGATATTATTGGATATTTTTATTTATACATTACTCTTTGTTTGATAGTTATTCAAATTATTTCTTTAATTCTACCTAGTTTGTTTTCAATTATAAGTAAATTGTTCTTATTTTTATCTATAGGACTATTGTCTATAGAACAAGGACAAGTTGTAATTTATGTCATACTACTCAATTATTTTATTTTAGTCATGGGAATATTAGATAATCATGCGAGTAATTTCTATTTTAAAAGCAGTCGAATGAGCCAAAAAAGATTTCGTAGCAGTCTATTTATATTGCTTCGTTTTTGTTGGTTAAATAAAGGGTTAACTTTTTCTTTTATTTTGATTAGTATTCTTCTTTCCTATCTATTTTGGTATATGATGACGATGTTATCAATTGATGGTACAAAAATACCAATATTGTTTCTTTATACCTCAATATATATCACATTAATGGAGGCAATAATAGGGAATCATAAATCCTCAATTGGGGTAGATCTAGCTTTACTTCAATTATCTGCTCTTAATCATTCTAAAATGAATTTCTTTTTTAAGAATGCACAACTAATGATGTTGACGCATTTAATCTCTTTCTTACAATTTTCATTGTTGTTATGTTTGATTCCGGTGACAAGTTATAGTAATGATATAAAAAGTATTTTGTTGAATTTGTTATTGATTCCATTCAATTATTTTATAGCCTATGTCTATTATAAGAAAGCTCTATTTTTAATTAAAGGTACAGTTAGTTTATTGAGATGGAGTTTTCTGGTTTTATATTGTTTTCTGATATTATTTGTAACTTTAGTAGGGGGCATTAGATGAGAAAAAGTGGTTTTCTGATTTACTATGTGTTATTTTGTACGGTCTGTTTTTCACTAGGTTTACTTTTAAGCTTTATATTAAAAAGTGAGACTTTTGCTACTATACCTCCGAAACTGGAATTACAATTTACATTGACAGTTTTACAGGCAAATTCTACAAATTTTTTGCTATATCTATTCTGTTTTCCGATTTCGCCCTTATTGCAACTTTTTGATTTGCTATCTTTAGGAATACAATTGGGTATATCTGGTCAGATGATTGGAATAGTAGCTACAATAAAAGGAATATTACCTCATGGTCTTATTGAAATACCGAATTTTATTTGGTATCAAGGTATGAGTCAGTATCTTTTATACCGATTATTGAAGGATAGGGGAATTGAAAATATACTTATTTATATAAAAAGTAATTTAAAATGGTATATCATTTCTTATATTTTATTAATTTTAGCAGCGTTGATAGAGGGAATTAAATTATGAAAATTGAAAATGAATCCAAAAGTTATGATAAATGTATACTGAAAAATATATCACTCGAGATTGATAAAGGAATTTACAGAGTTGAAGGAGAGAATGGTTCAGGAAAGAGCACCCTTCTACAACTTTTAGCTGGGCTAGAGACTTTTGATAGTGGTTTAAAGAATTGTGTCTCCAAAGATGTACTATACCTTGATACCAATCAGCTTGGGGTTATTCCATTTACTATAGAAGAAAATTTACAGTTATTGTGTGATTCTTTTCAAATTCATCTATCATTTGAGGATAAAGAACAAATTAATACTTTTTTTGATAACAAAATCGGAGATAACTATATGATAGCCTCTACTGGAACAAAATTCAAATTAGGCTTATCCTTAATTTTTGCTAAAAATTGGGATTATATTTTTATTGATGAGACCTTATCAACAGTGGATGCAAGAAGTATTGATATGATTGCTAAACGCTTAATTTCCATGAAAGAAGGCTCTACTGTTATATATGTATCTCATAATTTATTGCATCAAGAATTGATTAGCAAATCTCAAAGGATTTTAATAGAGGAAGGACGGGTTTATGAAATTTCAAACAAATAATAGTTTATACAAGTTAATGAATCTGATTATTTATCTTTTTCTTTTATATCTGTTTATTGATTTACTGATGAAGTCGGGAATTTTAAATGAACAAATTGATAAATTATCTGAACTATCTAATCTTTTTACAATTAAAATAGAAACAATATTGACAGTGATTTCTGTTGTTTTCACATTTATAGCAACTCTTATTGAATATGGATTTTCTCTCTTTCTGATTACATTATTTTTTGATAAGGATAAGAGGAACTTTGGAGATGTTCTTTTATCTAAAAATATAACCTTAAGTTTTAGCATTTTACTTTGTTACTTATTTAATCCATCGGATATAAAGTTTGCTTATTTCAGCATATTGACAGTATTACTAATTGGGATAACAAATTATGCGAGATTTAAAAATTTAAGATTGACAGTAGTATTTTCTGTACCATTTTTATTTAATGCTATAGTGTCTATTATAAATAGTTTTTAGAAATACTAAAATTTCTTTTCTTTACTTAATAATGACACGAAATCATTTCGGTTTTATTAACTTGGAATTCTTATATTTTCTAGGTAGAACGTTTGTTCTGCCTATTTTTTTATCTAAAAAGTGCAGTTGGGAGGTAGATAGGCACATTTGGGAAGGAAGTCCAGTTTTTGTTTGGGGATTAGGGTAAGATAGTTGTTATCAGATGAGTTTATACTCTTCGAAAATCNNNGATTTTCATTGAGTATTAGGAAAAGGAGATGAATATGAAATTTGGGAAACGTCACTATCGTCCGCAGGTGGATCAGATGGACTGCGGTGTAGCTTCATTAGCCATGGTTTTTGGCTATTATGGTAGTTATTATTCTTTGGCTCACTTGCGAGAATTGGCTAAGACGACTATGGATGGGACGACGGCTTTGGGCTTGGTCAAGGTGGCAGAGGAAATTGGTTTTGAGACGCGAGCAATTAAGGCGGATATGACGCTCTTTGACTTGCCAGATTTGACTTTTCCTTTTGTTGCCCATGTGCTTAAGGAAGGAAAATTGCTCCACTACTATGTGGTGACTGGGCAGGATAAGGATAGCATTCATATTGCCGATCCAGATCCTGGGGTGAAATTGACCAAACTGCCACGTGAGCGTTTTGCGGAAGAATGGACAGGAGTGACTCTTTTTATGGCACCTAGTCCAGACTACAAGCCTCATAAGGATCAAAAGAATGGTCTGCTCTCTTTTATCCCTATATTAGTGAAGCAGCGTGGCTTGATTGCCAATATCGTTTTGGCAACACTCTTGGTAACCTTGATTAACATTGTGGGTTCTTATTATCTGCAGTCTATCATTGATACCTATGTGCCAGATCAGATGCGTTCGACGCTGGGGATTATTTCTATTGGGCTGGTTATCGTCTATATTCTCCAGCAGATTTTGTCTTACGCTCAGGAGTATCTCTTACTTGTTTTGGGGCAACGCTTGTCGATTGATGTGATTTTGTCCTATATCAAGCATGTTTTTCACTTGCCCATGTCCTTTTTTGCGACACGTCGGACAGGGGAAATCGTTTCTCGTTTTACAGATGCTAACAGTATTATCGATGCGCTGGCTTCGACCATCCTTTCGATTTTCCTAGATGTGTCAACGGTTGTCATTATTTCCCTTGTTTTATTTTCACAAAATACCAATCTCTTTTTCATGACCTTATTGGCGCTGCCTATCTACACAGTGATTATCTTTGCCTTTATGAAGCCGTTTGAAAAGATGAATCGGGACACCATGGAAGCCAATGCGGTTCTGTCTTCTTCTATCATTGAGGACATCAACGGTATTGAGACTATCAAGTCTTTGACCAGTGAAAGTCAGCGTTACCAAAAGATTGACAAAGAATTTGTGGATTATCTGAAGAAATCCTTTACCTATAGTCGGGCAGAGAGTCAGCAAAAGGCTCTGAAAAAAGTTGCCCATCTCTTGCTCAATGTCGGCATTCTCTGGATGGGGGCTGTTCTGGTCATGGATGGCAAGATGAGTTTGGGGCAGTTGATTACCTATAATACCTTGCTTGTTTACTTTACCAATCCTTTGGAAAATATCATCAATCTGCAAACCAAGCTTCAGACAGCGCAGGTTGCCAATAACCGTTTAAATGAAGTGTATCTGGTAGCTTCGGAGTTTGAGGAGAAGAAAACAGTTGAGGATTTGAGCTTGATGAAGGGAGAGATGACTTTCAAGCAGGTTTACTATAAGTATGGCTATGGTCGAGATGTCTTGTCGGATATCAATTTGACCATTCCTCAAGGCTCTAAGGTGGCTTTTGTGGGGATTTCAGGGTCAGGTAAGACGACATTGGCCAAGATGATGGTTAATTTTTACGACCCAAGTCAGGGAGAGATTAGTCTGGGTGGTGTCAATCTCAATCAGATTGATAAAAAAGCCCTGCGCCAGTACATTAACTATCTGCCTCAACAGCCCTATGTCTTTAACGGAACGATTTTGGACAATCTTCTTTTGGGAGCCAAGGAGGGGACGACACAGGAAGACATCTTACGGGCGGTTGAATTGGCAGAGATTCGGGAGGACATTGAGCGCATGCCACTGAATTACCAGACAGAGTTGACTTCGGATGGGGCAGGGATTTCAGGTGGTCAACGGCAGAGAATCGCTCTGGCGCGTGCTCTCTTGACAGATGCACCGGTCTTGATTTTGGATGAAGCGACCAGCAGTTTGGATATTTTGACTGAGAAGCGGATTGTCGATAATCTTATGGCTTTAGACAAGACCTTGATTTTCATCGCCCACCGCTTGACCATTGCTGAGCGGACAGAGAAGGTGGTTGTTTTGGATCAGGGCAAGATTGTTGAAGAAGGAAAGCATGCTGATTTGCTTGCACAGGGTGGCTTTTACGCCCATTTGGTGAATAGCTAGAAAGAGGAGAGGATGAAACCAGAATTTTTAGAAAGTGCGGAGTTTTATAATCGTCGTTACCATAATTTTTCCAGTCGGGTGATTGTCCCCATGTCCCTTCTGCTCGTGTTTTTGCTTGGATTTGCAACATTTGCAGAGAAGGAGATGAGTTTGTCTACTAGAGCTACTGTCGAGCCTAGTCGTATCCTTGCAAATATCCAGTCAACTAGCAACAATCGCATTCTTGTCAATCATTTGGAAGAAAATAAGCTGGTTAAAAAGGGAGAGCTGTTAGTTCAATATCAAGAAGGGGCAGAGAGTATCCAAGCGGAGTCCTATGCTAGTCAGTTGGACATGCTCAAGGATCAAAAAAAGCAATTGGAGTATTTGCAAAAGAGCCTGCAAGAAGGGACGGATTACTTTCCAGAGGAGGATAAGTTTGGCTACCAAGCCACCTTTCGCGACTACATCAGTCAAGCAGGCAGTCTTAGGGCTAGTACATCGCAACAAAACGAGACCATCGCGTCCCAGAATGCAGCAACTAGTCAAACCCAAGCTGAAATCGGGAATCTCATCAGTCAAACAGAGGCTAAAATTCGCGATTACCAGACAGCTAAGTCAGCTATGGAAACAGGTGCTTCCTTGGCCAGTCAGAATCTAGCCTACTCTCTCTACCAGTCCTACAAGTCTCAGGGCGAGGAAAATCCGCAAGCTAAGGCTCAGGCTGTTGCGCAGGTTGAAGCGCAGCTTTCTCAGTTAGAATCTAGTCTTGCTACTTACCGTGTCCAGTATGCAGGTTCAGGTACCCAGCAAGCCTATGCGTCAGGTTTAAGCAGTCAATTGGAATCTCTCAAATCCCAACACTTGGCAAAGGTTGGTCAGGAATTGACCCTTCTAAACCAGAAAATCTTGGAAGCAGAGTCAGGCAAGAAGGTTCAGGGAAGTCTTCTAGACAAGGGGAAAATTACGGCGAGTGAGGATGGGGTGCTTCATCTTAATCCTGAGACCAGTGATTCTACCATGGTAGCAGAAGGCGCCCTACTAGCCCAACTCTATCCGTCCTTGGAAAAAGAAGGGAAAGCTAAACTAACAGCTTATCTTAGTTCAAAAGATGTAGCAAGGATCAAGGTCGGTGATTCGGTTCGTTATACGACGACTCATGATGCCAAGAATCAACTTTTCCTAGATTCTACTATTACCAGCATAGATGCGACAGCTACCAAGACTGAAAAAGGGAATTTCTTTAAAATCGAGGCGGAGACTAATCTAACTTCGGAGCAGGCTGAAAAACTTCGGTACGGGGAGGAAGGTCGCCTGCAGATGATTACGGGCAAGAAAAGTTACCTGCGTTATTATTTAGATCAATTTTTGAACAAAGAGTAATGTTCGTATTTTCAGAGTTAAATGATTTTAAAACTGTGAGAAAGATTCTTCTTGCAGTTTTTTCTTTATGATTTTCGAGGGTGCTATGTTATTTATTCGGTTAAATTCTTGTAATTTTAGGTTTTTTATGGTAGAATGTGCTCAAGTAATACGAAAGGCGAACTTTAAAATGTCAAAACAATTGATCTATTCGGGAAAAGCTAAAGATATCTATACAACTGAAGATGAAAATCTTATTATTTCAACTTACAAGGACCAGGCGACTGCTTTCAACGGTGTCAAGAAGGAGCAGATTGCAGGTAAGGGAGTCTTGAATAATCAGATTTCATCTTTTATTTTTGAGAAATTAAATGCGGCTGATGTGGCGACTCACTTTGTGGAGAAACTTTCAGACACGGAACAACTCAATAAAAAGGTTGAGATTATTCCTTTGGAAGTCGTGCTCCGCAACTACACGGCTGGTTCCTTTTCAAAACGTTTTGGCGTAGACGAAGGTATCGCCTTGGATACTCCGATTGTTGAATTTTACTATAAAAATGATGATTTGGATGATCCATTTATCAATGACGAGCATGTGAAATTCCTAAAGATTGCGGATGACCAGCAAATCGCCTACTTGAAGGAAGAAACTCGTCGAATCAATGAACTTTTGAAAGCCTGGTTTGCTGAGATTGGGCTTAAGTTGATTGACTTTAAGCTAGAGTTCGGTTTTGACAAGGATGGCAAGATTATCTTAGCAGATGAATTTTCACCAGATAACTGCCGTTTGTGGGATGCGGATGGCAACCACATGGATAAGGATGTTTTCCGTAGAGGATTGGGAGAACTAACAGATGTTTACGAGATTGTCTGGGAGAAGTTGCAAGGTTTGAAATAATCTGTTTGCAACGGAAAACCTTCGTCTCTCAACAAAAAGGACTCAGGCTGAAAAGGTCCCCCAGACCTTTTCACTCCGTAGAGGATTGGGAGAACTAACCACGTTTATGAGATTGTTTGGGAAAAGTTGCAGGAATTGAAATAACAACCTCAAGGCTGTTTGGGAACATTGCAAGAGCTGAAATAAAGGAATAAGGATTGATGGATAAACGTATTTTTGTTGAAAAAAAGGCTGATTTTCAGGTTAAGTCAGAGAGTTTGGTGAGAGAACTCCAGCATAACTTGGGACTGTCAACTTTGAAAAGTATTCGCATTGTGCAAGTTTATGATGTCTTTGATTTGGCAGAGGACTTGTTTGCACCTGCAGAGAAACACATCTTCTCTGAGCAGGTAACCGATCATGTTTTAGATGAAGCTGCTGTACAGGCGGATCTTGCTAACTATGCTTTCTTTGCCATTGAAAGCCTGCCAGGGCAGTTTGACCAGCGTGCGGCATCTTCACAGGAAGCCTTGCTTTTGCTGGGAAGTTCGAGTGATGTGACAGTCAATACAGCCCAACTTTACTTGGTCAATAAAGACATTGATGCGACTGAGTTAGAGGCGGTCAAGAACTACTTGCTCAATCCAGTTGATTCTCGTCTCAAGGACATCACGACAGAGATTGCCAAGCAGGAATTTTCAGAGTCAGACAAGACCATTCCGAAATTGACTTTCTTTGAAAGCTATACAGCAGAAGACTTTGCTCGCTACAAGGCTGAGCAAGGGATGGCCATGGAAGTGGATGATTTGCTCTTTATCCAAGACTATTTCAAGTCAATCGGGCGCGTGCCGACGGAAACAGAACTCAAGGTTTTGGACACTTACTGGTCTGACCACTGCCGTCACACGACTTTTGAGACAGAGTTGAAACAGATTGATTTCTCGGCTTCTAAATTCCAAAAACAATTGCAGGCGACCTATGACAAGTATATTGCCATGCGTGAGGAGTTGGGGCGTTCTGAAAAACCTCAAACCTTGATGGATATGGCGACTATTTTTGGTCGTTATGAGCGTGCTAATGGACGTTTGGACGACATGGAAGTGTCAGACGAAATCAATGCTTGCTCAGTAGAAATCGAAGTGGATGTTGATGGTGTGAAAGAGCCATGGCTCCTAATGTTCAAGAATGAAACTCACAACCACCCAACGGAAATTGAGCCATTTGGTGGGGCGGCAACTTGTATCGGTGGAGCCATTCGTGACCCATTGTCAGGTCGCTCATATGTCTACCAAGCCATGCGGATCTCAGGTGCGGGTGACATTACAGCACCGATTTCTGAAACTCGCGCTGGGAAATTGCCACAACAAGTTATTTCTAAAACAGCGGCTCATGGCTATTCTTCATATGGTAACCAGATTGGGCTTGCAACAACCTACGTTCGTGAGTACTTCCACCCAGGTTTTGTAGCTAAACGTATGGAGTTAGGTGCAGTAGTCGGTGCGGCTCCTAAGGGCAATGTTGTCCGTGAAAAACCGGAAGCGGGTGATGTTATTATCCTCCTTGGAGGTAAGACTGGACGTGATGGTGTCGGTGGTGCGACAGGTTCTTCTAAGGTTCAAACGGTTGAGTCTGTGGAAACTGCTGGAGCTGAGGTTCAAAAAGGGAATGCTATCGAAGAACGCAAGATTCAACGCCTTTTCCGTAATGGCAATGTCACTCGTCTTATCAAGAAATCTAATGACTTTGGTGCTGGTGGAGTCTGTGTGGCTATCGGTGAATTGGCAGACGGTCTTGAAATCGACCTTAACAAGGTGCCTCTTAAATACCAAGGTTTGAATGGTACAGAAATTGCCATCTCTGAATCTCAAGAACGGATGGCAGTCGTGGTTCGTCCTGAGGATGTAGATGCCTTCGTTTCGGAATGTAACAAAGAAAATATTGATGCTGTTGTGGTTGCGACAGTGACTGAAAAACCAAATCTAGTCATGCACTGGAATGGTGAAATCATTGTCGACTTGGAACGTCGTTTCCTTGACACCAATGGTGTGCGTGTGGTTGTCGATGCTAAGGTTGTGGACAAGGACGTCAAACTTCCAGAAGAGCGTACAATAAGCGTAGAAACACTGGAAGCAGATACCCTTACCGTTCTATCTGACCTCAACCATGCGAGTCAAAAAGGATTGCAGACTATCTTTGATTGCTCTGTTGGTCGTTCAACGGTTAATCACCCACTTGGTGGTCGCTATCAACTCACACCAACTGAGGCCTCTGTACAGAAATTGCCAGTTCAACACGGTGTGACTCATACTGCGTCAGTCATGGCCCAAGGTTTCAACCCATATGTAGCTGAATGGTCTCCATACCACGGTGCTGCCTATGCGGTGATCGAAGCTACAGCTCGTCTAGCAGCAACAGGTGCCAATTGGTCTAAGGCTCGCTTCTCTTACCAAGAGTACTTCGAGCGCATGGACAAACAAGCTGAGCGTTTTGGTCAGCCAGTAGCAGCTCTCCTAGGTTCTATCGAGGCACAAATTCAGCTTGGTTTGCCATCTATCGGTGGTAAGGACTCTATGTCTGGTACCTTTGAAGAATTGACCGTTCCGCCAACCTTGGTTGCCTTTGGGGTGACGACGGCAGATAGCCGTAAGGTACTTTCTCCTGAGTTCAAAGCTGCTGGGGAGAATATCTACTACATCCCAGGTCAAGCCCTCTCTACAGAGATTGATTTTGACTTGATTAAGTCTAACTTTGCTCAGTTTGAAGATATCCAAGATGGTCACAAAGTAACATCTGCATCGGCTGTCAAATACGGTGGTGTGCTTGAAAGTTTGGCACTTGCTACCTTTGGAAATCATATCGGTGCAGAGGTAACCTTGCCTGAACTTGAAACAGCTTTGACAGCTCAATTAGGCGGATTTGTCTTCACATCTCCTGAAGAAATCGCTGGAGTAGAGAAAATCGGTCAAACAAGTGCAGACTTTACACTGACTGTCAACGGTGTGAAGCTAGATGGACACAAGCTTGACAGTGCCTTCCAAGGAAAACTGGAAGAAGTTTACCCAACAGAATTTGCCCAAGCCAAAGAACTAGCAGAAGTTCCAGATGTCGCTACTAACACAGTCATCCAAGCTAAAGAAAAAGTTGAAAAACCGGTGGTCTATATCCCAGTCTTCCCAGGAACCAACTCAGAATATGACTCAGCCAAGGCCTTTGAGAAAGAAGGTGCAGAGGTTAACTTGGTGCCATTCGTGACCTTGAATGAAGATGCTATTGTCAAGTCAGTTGAAACTATGGTTGACAACATCGGCAAGGCTAACATCCTCTTCTTTGCAGGTGGATTCTCAGCTGCGGACGAGCCAGATGGTTCAGCTAAGTTTATCGTCAATATCCTGCTCAATGAAAAAGTGCGTGCGGCTATTGATAGCTTTATCGTCCGTGGTGGCTTGATTATCGGTATCTGTAATGGATTCCAGGCCTTGGTCAAATCAGGTCTTCTTCCATACGGAAACTTTGAAGATGCTAACAGTACTAGCCCAACCCTCTTCTACAATGATGCCAACCAACACGTGGCCAAGATGGTGGAAACCCGTATTGCCAATACCAACTCGCCGTGGTTGACTGGCGTGCAAGTGGGCGATATCCACGCTATTCCTGTTTCGCACGGTGAAGGGAAGTTTGTCGTGACGGCTGAGGAATTTGCAGAGCTCCGTGACAATGGTCAAATCTTTAGCCAATATGTTGACTTTGACGGCAAACCAAGTATGGACTCTAAGTACAATCCGAATGGTTCTGTCCATGCCATCGAAGGAATTACCAGCAAGAACGGCCAAATCATCGGTAAGATGGGCCACTCAGAACGTTATGAGGAAGGTCTTTTCCAAAATATCTCAGGAAATAAAGACCAGCACCTGTTCGCGTCAGCGGTTAAACATTTCACTGGAAAATAATACTTGCAGATTTTCTAATAGATAGTATCAGTAATGTAAAAGTCATGTAGATTTAGCTCTTGGTGCTACACAAATAAAAATTAGGTATATAAAATGACATACGAAGTAAAATCTCTTAATGAAGAATGTGGTGTTTTCGGTATCTGGGGGCATCCAGATGCTGCTAAATTGACCTATTTTGGTCTCCATAGTCTTCAGCACCGTGGTCAGGAGGGGGCAGGAATCCTTTCCAATGACCAAGGAAAACTAAAGCGCCATCGTGACATGGGACTTTTATCAGAAGTGTTCAGAAATCCTGCTAACTTAGATAAATTGACGGGGACTGGTGCGATTGGGCATGTGCGTTACGCGACTGCTGGCGAAGCTTCTGTAGATAATATCCAGCCCTTCCTCTTCCGTTTTCACGATATGCAGTTTGGCTTGGCTCATAATGGAAATCTGACCAATGCAGCCTCTCTCAAGAAAGAACTGGAACAAAGAGGCGCGATTTTCAGTGCGACTTCGGACTCTGAAATCTTGGCTCACCTCATTCGTCGCAGTCATAATCCTAGCCTGATGGGCAAAATCAAGGAAGCGCTCAGCCTTGTCAAAGGTGGTTTTGCCTATATCTTGCTGTTTGAGGACAAGTTGATTGCGGCTCTTGACCCCAATGGTTTCCGTCCGCTTTCTATCGGGAAAATGGCTAACGGAGCGGTGGTTGTTTCCTCTGAAACCTGTGCTTTTGAGGTTATTGGTGCTGAATGGATTCGTGATTTGAGGCCAGGTGAGATTGTGATCATTGATGACAAGGGCATCCAGTATGATAGCTATACAGATGATACTCAGTTAGCAATCTGTTCTATGGAGTATATCTATTTTGCCCGCCCTGATTCTAACATTCATGGTGTCAATGTTCATACGGCACGTAAACGTATGGGTGCCCAATTGGCACGTGAATTCAAGCATGAGGCGGATATCGTGGTCGGTGTACCCAATTCTTCCCTCAGCGCGGCTATGGGATTTGCGGAAGAATCAGGCTTGCCAAATGAAATGGGACTTATCAAGAACCAATACACCCAACGGACCTTTATCCAACCAACTCAAGAATTGCGGGAGCAAGGGGTGCGGATGAAACTATCTGCTGTTTCTGGTGTTGTCAAAGGCAAGCGTGTGGTGATGATTGATGACTCTATTGTACGTGGAACAACCTCTCGTCGTATCGTTCAGCTCTTGAAAGAAGCGGGTGCGACTGAGGTTCACGTTGCCATTGGTAGTCCAGCGCTTGCTTATCCATGTTTTTACGGGATTGATATCCAGACCCGTCAGGAGCTGATTGCGGCCAATCATACGGTCGAAGAAACGCGTCAAATCATTGGTGCGGACAGTCTGACCTATCTTTCTATTGAGGGGTTGATTGATTCGATTGGGATTGAAACAGATGCGCCAAATGGTGGTCTCTGTGTCGCTTATTTTGATGGTGACTACCCAACGCCTCTCTATGACTACGAAGAAGACTATCGTAAAAGTTTGGAAGAAAAGACCAGTTTTTACAAATAGATCACAGATTCTCCATTAAAGAAAAGGAATATAAAAATGACAAATAAGAATGCTTATACTTCACGTCTCACTATTGACTAAAAGCTAAAGCATTTGTCAGTAGACGCTTTGTCCTATAGGATCAAAGCTAGAGCCCTGACTAGTATTTTTAGATAAAATAATTGTTTATCTAAAAATACGTCGCAATCTTCTCAAAGAAAAGGAAAAATAAAATGGCAAATAAAAATGCTTATGCTCGATCTGGCGTGGATGTTGAAGCGGGTTATGAAGTTGTTGAACGGATTAAAAAGCACGTGACTCGTACGGAGCGTGCAGGTGTCATGGGAGCTCTTGGTGGCTTTGGTGGTATGTTTGACCTTTCAAAGACTGGGGTTAAAGAGCCTGTCTTGATTTCAGGAACTGACGGTGTCGGAACTAAGCTCATGCTGGCTATCAAGTACGACAAGCACGATACCATCGGTCAGGACTGTGTGGCCATGTGTGTTAATGACATCATCGCTGCAGGTGCTGAGCCCCTCTATTTCCTGGACTATGTGGCGACAGGCAAGAATGAACCAGCCAAGTTAGAACAAGTGGTCGCTGGTGTGGCAGAAGGTTGTGTGCAGGCAGGCGCTGCCCTTATCGGTGGGGAAACTGCTGAAATGCCCGGTATGTACGGCGAAGACGACTATGACTTGGCTGGTTTTGCAGTCGGTGTTGCAGAAAAATCTCAAATCATCGACGGTTCAAAAGTAGCAGAAGGCGATGTGATTTTGGGACTTGCTTCAAGCGGTATCCACTCAAATGGCTATTCACTTGTTCGTCGTGTCTTTGCGGATTACACAGGTAAGGAAGTCCTGCCAGAATTGGAAGGCAAGAAACTCAAGGAAGTTCTTCTGGAGCCGACTCGTATCTATGTCAAGGCTGTTTTGCCACTCATCAAGGAAGAGTTGGTCAACGGTATTGCCCACATCACAGGTGGGGGCTTTATCGAAAATGTCCCTCGTATGTTTGCAGCTGACTTGGCTGCTGAGATTGAGGAAGACAAGGTTCCAGTGCTTCCAATTTTCAAAGCCCTTGAAAAATACGGTCAGATCAAACACGAAGAAATGTTTGAAATCTTCAATATGGGTGTGGGACTTATGCTAGCAGTTAGCCCTGAAAATGTAAGTCGTGTCAAGGAATTGCTGGATGAACCAGTCTATGAAATTGGCCGTATCGTCAAGAAAGAAAATGAAAGTGTCATCATCAAATGAAAAAAATAGCGGTTTTTGCCTCTGGTAATGGCTCAAATTTTCAGGTGATAGCGGAACGATTTCCAGTGGAGTTTGTCTTTTCAGACCATCGTGACGCCTATGTGCTTGAGCGTGCAGAGCAGCTCGGCGTTCTGTCCTATACTTTTGAACTCAAGGAGTTTGAGAGCAAGGCAGACTACGAAGCAGCCATTGTCGAACTCTTGGAAGAGCACCAGATTGCCTTGGTTTGTCTAGCAGGCTACATGAAAATTGTTGGGCCTACTTTATTGGCAGCTTATGAAGGCAGGACTGTCAACATTCATCCAGCCTACCTGCCAGAGTTTCCAGGAGCTCATGGGATTGAGGATGCTTGGAATGCTGGCGTTGCTGAGAGCGGCGTGACCATTCATTGGGTGGATTCAGGTGTGGATACAGGAAAGGTTATCAAACAAGTGCGTGTGCCACGGCTGGCTGATGATACCATTGACAGTTTTGAAGCTCGGATTCATGAGGCAGAGTACAAGCTCTATCCTCAAGTGTTGGAGAGTTTAGGGGTGGGGAGAAGATAAGAAGTAAATCAAGTTTTGATTGTGCAATAGTGCTAGGAGAAAAAATGATTGAACTGAAATTAGTAGATGAGAGCAGTTTTCAGGCAGTGCTGGATTTGAAAATATCTGAAGCTGATGAACAAGCACGTTTCGTGTCTCCAAATGTACGCTCTTTAGCGGACGCATGGCTCTACCGAGAGAATGGGGATGTGTTTCCAATGGCAATCTATTGGAATAAGCTTGTAGTTGGTTTTCTCCTGTTGGAGATAGATAAGGATGAAGCGGAATACTTTATCTGGAGGATAATGATTGGCCAGCAGTACCAAGGAAGAGGTTATGGACGAAAAGCCGTGGAAGTTCTGATCAAAAAGGCTCAGATGGATAGCGCTTGCAATCATATTATCGCAGATTATGTGGTTGGAAATGAAAAAATGAAGCACCTGTTGACTAGTTTGGGTTTTCAGGAAACAGGATTTATAGAAGAAAATAATGAAGTTGTTATGCGCTTGGACCTAAAGAAAGAGGAATAGAATGACGAAAAAAGCTTTAATCAGCGTCTCAGACAAAGCGGGCATTGTTGAATTTGCCCAAGAACTAAAAAAACTTGGTTGGGATATCATCTCAACAGGTGGTACCAAGGTTGCCCTTGATAATGCTGGGGTGAAGACCATTGCCATCGATGATGTGACTGGTTTTCCAGAAATGATGGATGGTCGTGTGAAGACCCTCCACCCAAATATCCACGGAGGGCTTCTCGCTCGTCGTGACTTGGATAGCCACTTGGAAGCGGCTAAGGACAACAAGATTGAGCTCATTGACCTTGTGGTGGCCAACCTTTACCCATTTAAGGAAACCATCCTTAAACCAGATGTGACTTATGCGGATGCCGTTGAAAACATCGATATCGGCGGGCCTTCTATGCTTCGTTCAGCGGCTAAAAACCACGCTAGCGTAACGGTTGTGGTAGACCCTTCTGACTACGCTGTGGTTTTGGACGAATTGGCAGCAAACGGCGAAACCTCTTATGAAACTCGACAACGTTTGGCAGCCAAGGTTTTCCGTCACACAGCGGCTTATGATGCCTTGATTGCAGAGTATTTTACAGCTCAAGTGGGTGAAAGCAAGCCTGAAAAACTCACTTTGACTTATGACCTCAAGCAACCAATGCGTTACGGTGAAAATCCTCAACAAGATGCCGATTTCTATCAAAAAGCTTTGCCGACAGATTACTCGATTGCATCCGCTAAACAGCTCAACGGTAAGGAATTGTCTTTTAACAATATCCGTGATGCGGATGCTGCCATTCGTATCATCCGTGACTTCAAAGATCGTCCAACCGTTGTGGCTCTCAAACACATGAATCCATGCGGTATCGGTCAGGCTGATGACATTGAGACTGCTTGGGCCTACGCTTATGAGTCTGACCCAGTGTCTATCTTTGGTGGAATTGTCGTCCTTAACCGTGAGGTGGATGATGTGACTGCTGAGAAGATGCACGGCGTTTTCCTCGAGATCATCATCGCACCAAGCTATACGGATGAAGCGCTAGCCATTTTGACCAACAAAAAGAAAAACTTGCGCATCCTTGCCTTGCCATTTGATGCTCAAGAGGCTAGCGAAGTGGAAGCAGAATACACAGGTCTAGTCGGTGGACTTCTCGTGCAAAATCAAGACGTGGTCAAGGAAAGCCCAGCTGACTGGCAAGTGGTGACCAAACGTCAGCCAACCGAGACAGAAGCGACTGCTCTTGAGTTCGCTTGGAAGGCTATCAAGTACGTCAAATCAAATGGTATTATCGTGACCAACGACCACATGACACTTGGTGTTGGTCCAGGTCAAACCAACCGTGTGGCTTCTGTTCGCCTTGCCATTGACCAAGCCAAAGATCGTCTGGACGGGGCGGTCCTTGCTTCAGATGCCTTCTTCCCATTTGCGGATAACGTGGAAGAAATCGCCAAAGCAGGAATTAAGGCCATCATCCAGCCCGGTGGCTCTGTCCGTGACCAAGAATCCATCGAAGCAGCGGATAAATACGGCTTGACTATGGTCTTTACAGGTGTGAGACATTTTAGACATTAAGAAGATAAAAGGGAAGAAAACAGTTTCTTTCCTTTTTTGGCTTAAAATGCTAACTGAAACAAGATTAAAACGAACTTTTTTGATATAATGTTGGTAAATAATTCGCAAAAGAGGTTGAGGAATGAAACTGCTTGTTGTCGGTTCTGGTGGTCGTGAGCATGCGATTGCTAAAAAGTTACTTGAATCAAAAGACGTGGAAAAAGTCTTTGTAGCTCCTGGGAATGATGGGATGGCTCTGGATGGTTTGGAATTGGTAAATATCTCTATTTCCGAACATTCTAAATTGATTGACTTCGCAAAGGCCAATGATGTTGCTTGGACCTTTATCGGTCCAGATGATGCCCTTGCTGCTGGTATCGTGGATGATTTTAACCAAGCTGGGCTTAAGGCCTTTGGTCCGACTAGGGCTGCAGCGGAGCTGGAGTGGTCCAAGGATTTTGCCAAGGAAATCATGGTCAAATATGGTGTTTCGACAGCAGCCTATGGCACATTTTCAGATTTCGAGGAAGCAAAGGCCTATATCGAAAAGCATGGTGCGCCTATCGTAGTCAAGGCGGATGGCTTGGCGCTTGGGAAGGGTGTCGTCGTTGCTGAGACGGTTGAGCAAGCGGTCGAAGCCGCTCATGAGATGCTTTTGGACAATAAATTTGGTGACTCAGGTGCGCGCGTGGTTATTGAGGAATTCCTTGAAGGAGAGGAATTTTCACTCTTTGCCTTTGTCAATGGTGATAAGTTCTACATCATGCCAACGGCTCAGGACCACAAACGTGCCTACGATGGCGACAAAGGGCCTAACACGGGTGGTATGGGTGCCTATGCGCCAGTTCCACACTTACCACAGAGTGTAGTTGATACAGCGGTTGACACCATTGTCAAGCCAGTTCTAGAAGGGATGATTAAAGAAGGTCGCCCTTATCTGGGAGTTCTTTACGTAGGGCTTATCCTGACAGCTGATGGACCCAAAGTCATTGAGTTCAACGCTCGGTTCGGAGATCCAGAAACTCAGATTATCTTGCCTCGCTTGACCTCTGACTTTGCTCAAAATATCACAGATATCCTGGATAGCAAGGAGCCAAATATCATGTGGACGGACAAGGGTGTGACTCTGGGTGTGGTTGTCGCATCCAAGGGCTACCCGCTAGACTATGAAAGGAGCGTTGAGTTGCCAGCCAAGACAGAAGGCGATGTCATCACCTACTATGCAGGGGCTAAGTTTGCGGAAAATAGCAGAGCACTGATCTCAAACGGCGGACGAGTTTATATGCTCGTTACCACAGCAGCCACCGTCAAAGAAGCCCAAGCCAGCATCTACCAAGAACTATCCCAACAAAAAATAGAAGGACTCTTCTACCGAACAGATATCGGAAGCAAGGCAATTAAGTAAAGATATAAGAATAACGCGCCGTAGTCGCCAAACACGATAATGGTCGTCGTGGTGAAAAGACCAGAACAGTGAATGTTCTGGTCAGGGGGAAACTTTGAGACCTTAGGCTCAAAGTTTAGGAATGAAACCGAAGGTTTGCTTCCGTCCCCACCACCTAAGACCATTATCAAAAAAGAAGAAAAAAGGAAAAATTATGACTAAACCAATTATTTCCATCATCATGGGCTCAAAATCCGACTGGGCAACCATGCAAAAAACAGCAGAAGTCCTAGACCGCTTCGGTGTAGCCTACGAGAAGAAGGTTGTCTCTGCCCACCGCACACCAGACCTCATGTTCAGACATGCCGAAGAAGCTCGTAGCCGTGGCATCAAGGTCATTATCGCAGGTGCAGGTGGCGCAGCCCACTTGCCAGGAATGGTAGCTGCCAAAACAACCCTTCCAGTCATTGGCGTGCCAGTCAAATCTCGTGCCCTTAGTGGCGTGGATTCACTCTATTCTATCGTTCAGATGCCGGGTGGGGTGCCTGTTGCGACAATGGCTATCGGTGAAGCTGGTGCGACAAATGCGGCTCTCTTCGCCCTCCGTCTTCTTTCAGTAGAGGATCAAGCTATCGCGACGGCTTTGGCAGATTTTGCAGAAGAACAAGGAAAAATCGCAGAGGAGTCTACCAATGAGCTCATCTAAAACAATCGGAATTATCGGTGGCGGTCAACTGGGTCAGATGATGGCCATTTCTGCTATCTACATGGGGCACAAGGTTATCGCGCTGGATCCTGCGGCGGATTGCCCGGCCTCTCGCGTGGCGGAAATCATTGTGGCACCTTATAACGATGTGGACGCCCTCCGTCAGTTGGCAGACCGTTGCGATGTCCTCACTTACGAGTTTGAAAATGTCGACGCTGACGGTTTGGATGCCGTTATCAAGGATGGACAACTCCCTCAAGGAACAGATCTGCTCCGCATTTCGCAAAATCGTATTTTTGAAAAGGACTTTTTGTCAAACAAGGCTCAAGTCACTGTGGCACCCTACAAGGTCGTGACTTCTAGCCTAGACTTGGCAGATATCGACTTGTCGAAAAACTATGTCCTCAAGACTGCGACTGGTGGCTACGATGGTCATGGACAAAAGGTTATTCGTTCAGAAGCAGACTTGGAAGCAGCCTATGCGCTAGCAGACTCAGCAGACTGCGTCTTGGAAGAATTTGTCAACTTTGACCTTGAGATTTCTGTCATCGTGTCAGGAAATGGCAAGGAGGTGACGTTTTTCCCAGTTCAGGAAAATATCCACCGCAACAATATCCTGTCTAAGACCATCGTACCAGCCCGCATTTCTGAAAGTCTAGCAGACAAGGCTAAAGCTATGGCAGTGCGAATCGCAGAACAACTCAACTTGTCTGGAACTCTCTGTGTGGAAATGTTTGCGACAGCTGATGACATCATTGTCAATGAGATTGCTCCACGACCACACAACTCAGGCCATTACTCTATTGAAGCCTGTGATTTCTCTCAGTTTGACACCCATATTCTCGGTGTTCTCGGAGCACCATTGCCAGCCATAAAACTACATGCGCCTGCCGTCATGCTTAACGTTCTCGGCCAGCATGTTGAGGTCGCTAAAAAATATGTCACAGAAAATCCAAGCGCCCATCTCCACATGTATGGTAAAATAGAAGCAAAGCATAATCGTAAGATGGGACATGTGACTTTGTTTAGTGATGTACCGGATAGTGTGGAAGAGTTTGGGGAAGGGATTGATTTTTAGGACAAGTTCATGATACAAATTATCGTTAATACATTTATTGAAAAGGATAAGACTGGAGCAGTTGTCGAAGTCTTGTATGCCAGTGCTGACCAAGATAAGGTACAAGCTAAATATGAAGAACTAGCTGCACAATACCCCGAAAATTATTTAGCTATCTATGATGTACCGCTGGATACGGATTTGAATATACTAGATCATTACCCGTCTGTGTTTATTGGAAAAGAGGAGTTTGAGTAGAAATCTTGGTTTACCTAGATAGCTTATTCCCAACAGCTTAAGAAGAAAGGAAAAATGAACAACATGATCAACCGTTACTCTCGCCCTGAGATGGCGAATATTTGGAGCGAAGAAAATAAATACCGTGCTTGGCTTGAAGTGGAAATCTTGGCTGATGAGGCATGGGCTGAGTTGGGGGAAATCCCTAAGGAAGATGTGGCTTTGATTCGTGAGAAAGCGGATTTTGACATTGACCGTATTTTGGAAATTGAGCAGGAGACGCGCCACGATGTGGTGGCTTTCACGCGTGCGGTTTCTGAGACTCTTGGTGAAGAGCGCAAGTGGGTTCACTATGGCTTGACTTCTACTGACGTGGTGGACACGGCCTATGGTTACCTCTACAAGCAGGCCAACGACATCATCCGTCGTGACCTTGAAAACTTCACTAATATCATCGCTGACAAGGCCAAGGAGCACAAGTTCACCATCATGATGGGGCGTACTCATGGTGTGCACGCTGAGCCGACAACTTTTGGTCTTAAATTGGCAACTTGGTATAGCGAAATGAAACGCAATATCGAGCGTTTCGAGCATGCGGCTGCTGGTGTAGAAGCTGGTAAGATTTCTGGTGCGGTTGGGAACTTTGCCAATATCCCACCATTTGTAGAGGAGTATGTCTGCAACAAGCTTGGTATCCGTGCTCAAGAAATCTCTACACAAGTCCTTCCTCGTGACCTTCACGCTGAGTACTTTGCAGTTCTTGCCAGCATTGCGACTTCAATCGAACGTATGGCGACTGAGATTCGTGGTTTGCAAAAATCTGAACAACGCGAAGTGGAAGAATTCTTTGCTAAAGGGCAAAAAGGTTCATCTGCAATGCCTCACAAACGCAACCCAATCGGTTCTGAAAACATGACAGGTTTGGCGCGTGTTATCCGTGGTCACATGATTACGGCTTATGAGAATGTCGCTCTCTGGCATGAACGTGACATTTCCCACTCATCAGCTGAGCGTATCATTACACCAGATACGACCATTTTGATTGACTACATGCTCAACCGTTTTGGAAATATCGTCAAGAACTTGACAGTTTTCCCAGAAAATATGATCCGCAACATGAACTCGACTTTTGGTCTTATCTTTAGCCAACGGGCTATGTTGACATTGATTGAAAAAGGCATGACCCGTGAGCAAGCCTATGACTTGGTGCAACCAAAAACAGCCTACTCTTGGGACAACCAAGTAGACTTTAAACCACTTCTTGAGGCAGATTCAGAAGTAACATCACGTCTCACACAAGAAGAAATCGATGAAATCTTCAACCCAGTTTATTACACCAAACGAGTGGATGATATCTTTGAACGTCTTGGACTAGGTGATTAATTAAAAAATAAACAGCGAGCTTCAATCTCGCTGTTTATTTTTTATCGAAAAGACTTAGTCTTCTTTTCTTTTAGTGAGTCCATAAGCTGCTAGTGTGGCCATGAGTCCTGCGACTACTAGTCCTGCAGAATCGTGAGTTCCTGTTTCAGGAAGTTTTTTCTCTATTACCACAGGAGCTGGATCTTGAGGAAGAGCTTTGCTTTCCTCAGCAGGAGCAGTTGATGGAGCTGGTTGGCTTAGGATTTCTAGTTTTGGTTTTTCTTCAGCAATAGCGGCTTGTCCGTTTTCATCGCCTACATGTGTTACCATAGTTCCGACTTCGACTATTTGAGTAACGGCTTCCTGTGCTACGACACTATTTACGAGTGTTTTCACTTCCTTACCATCGGCAGAAGTGCTCACAGAGTAGAAGTTGCTACGATGTCCATTGACACCCTTAGTAATGACTTGTGTTTTTCCTTTGAGTAAGAGTGGATTTTCACGAGTCACTGTGGTAAATGGAATTTCTTCTTCTTGGATATCCAGTCTAGGTTTTACCTCAGTAGTTGGTGCAAGACCACTTTCATCACCCTTGTGAGTTACAGGAGCGCCAACTTCAACCACTTGGTTTATAACTTCTTTGGTTACCTGGCTATCAAGGACTGTTTCTGTTGTTTTTCCATTTTCAGTGAGTACAGAGATGTAATGAGTTCGTTCACCTTTGACTCCTGCTGTGATAATATTTTCCTGACCAGCTGGGAGGTTAGGATTTTCTTTCTTGATAACTTCAAATGGAATTTCTTCAGTTCTTGTGATGAGTTCTGGTCTGGTTTCAACATTGGCAGCCACTTCATTTTCATCTAGGCTTCCTGAATGAGTTGCAGCTGGTTTGAGGCCTTGAAGAGCGGCTTTTAGGTTGGCTACAAGTGTGTCAAGCTCAGCTTGTTTATTACGGTTGAGGTTGTAATTTAGAGCTGTTTTAGCTGCGTCAAGGGCCTCAAGACTTTCTTTACTATATCCTTCTAAGTTTGTAGGAATTTTAGCTAATTCTTCGCGGAGAGCATTATAATTAGCACGGAAGTAGTCTTTGTTGTGGTCTGCAAAGGCAGTCATGAGTTCAAAGATTTCCTCTTCCTTGTATTCAGCGCTTGGTCTATCTGCCCAGATTGAAAGCATACTTCCGACTGTTGGAAGATCTACTTCAGGATATTTGGTAGAAGCTAGTTGATTGAATGGAACTTTTCCAGAATTTTCAATTGCCTTTGAAAGAGGATAAGCTTCATCTTGTTTGTGATTTCCTAAAACATAGTACCAGTCACCGTTGGTATTCAAGAACTTATAACCTTTGTTTGCCAGATACTGAGGTGACGCAAGGTTGTAGCCCCACCAGCCTTTAGACCAGTAAGAAATCAAGACATCTTTATCGAATTCAGCATCATCCTTGTCTTCGTAATAGAAGCCATCGTTGAAGGCCATTGGTTGTAGCCCTCTTTCCTTAGCCATAGCAGCTAGACTGTTAGAATAGTCTGCAAACTTGTTATAGAGTCCATACCATTTGAGGTAGTACCAACCTTGGGCGTTGGTCGCATCATTGGCATATTCATCTGTACCATAGTTGAATATCTTTGATTTATCAGCAAAGTAATCCATATACTTACCGATAAGGGCTTTGGTAAAGTTAAGGGCTTCTTGATTTTCAAGGTCCATGGTTGTTTTTGAAACTTTATCAAAGTTTGCTTGAGGATTTTTAATACCTAATTTTTCCATGGCAACCAGCATAGCATCCATATGTCCTGGACTATTGATAGCTGGAATCAGACCAATACCTTTTTCCTTAGCGTATTTAGCAAGCTCTGTCACTTCTGCCTGTGTCAGTGCAGTACCGTTTGGATCGTCGTAGTAAGCTTTAGTTCCTTCGATAATGGCTTTTTTAACGTCATCACTAGCATAGGTTTTTCCGTTTGCAGTAATGGTCATATCATCGAGTAGGAAGCGAAGGCCATCATTTCCTAGAAGGAGGTGGGCATCAGAGTAGCCGAGCTCACTGGCCTTGTCTACGATGCGTTTGAGCTGGTCCAGAGTAAAGTATTTGCGTCCAGCATCGATTGAGATTACCTTGTTTTTGGCAAGTTTTTCAACCTCACGTTTAGCTTCTTCTTCTTTTTGAGCTTCAGGCGTGAGGGTCAAGTTGTTGACAGTTTCTTGAAGTTTAGCAATGGCTTGATCAATCGTATCTTGTTGGGCACGGCTAAGGTTGCTATCGAGAGAGCGAATAGCTTTTTCAGCTTCTTTTACGGCCGCGACGCTTTCTGCAGTATAACGGTTCAGGTCTTTTGGTACCTCGTTAAGTGCTTGCTCTGCAGATTCATAATCAGCTGCGAAGTATTCAGCGTTGGCATTTGCAAAATGACGCATGAGTTTGAAGAGGTGTGATGGTGAATAACGTGCAGATGGAGTGTCAGCCCAAGCAGCTACCATACCACCGATGATTGGGATATCAGCTCCTTCTGTTTTTGGTACAGAAGTGATTGGTGTGTTTTTAATACCATTGAGCCCCTGATCGAGATTGTACCAGCCTTGGCCATCAGCGTTTCGTCCAAGAACGTAGTACCAAGCATCATTGGTATTAAGGATTTGGTGACCTTTTTCAGCTAGTAGTTTAGAAGAAGCGACATCGTAGCCTCCCCAACCACCAGTCCACATAGAAACGATGATGTCTTTGTCAAAACTACCAAAGCTTGTGTCGCTATTGTAGTAGATACCGTCGTTAAAGGCCATTGGTTTGAGACCGTGCGATTTTACAATACGAGCGAGGTCATTGGCGTAGGCAATAAATTTTTCATAGCCTTTTACAGGGTAGCCTTCGTTTGGATAGTATTTATCAGCTTGAAGCACAATCCAACCTTTAGCATCTGTCGCATCATTGGCATATTCATCAAGTCCGATGTTGAAGATTTCAGTCTTTTTCGCGAAATAAGCAGCATACTTGTCGATAAGGGCTTTTGTAAAAGCGACAGCTTGTTCGTTGTCAAGATCGACAGTACGGGCTGATTCCTTCCCAAAATAGCTAAAGTTAGGGTTTTGGATTCCCAATTCTTTCATGGCATTGAGAATCGCATCCATGTGACCAGGACTATTTACTGTCGGAATGAGACCGATACCTTTATCTTTTGCATAGTTAATCAGATCTGTCATTTGACTTTCTGTTAAGTGATTGCCGTTTGGATCGTTGTAATAATCATTTGTACCTTTTTCAATGGCGCGTTTGACATCGTCACTGGCATAGGTCTTGCCGTTAGCTGTGATGCTCATATCGTCCAACATGAAACGAAGTCCATCATTTCCGACTAATAGGTGTAAATCAGTGTAGCCATAATGTTTCGCTTTATCGATGATTTCCTTGAGCTGTTCTGGTGAGAAATATTTACGTCCAGCATCAATAGAAACAATTTTCTTTTTCGCTAGTTTTTCACTTACAGTTGCAGCACGTTCCTTTCCTGCCTCTGTTGCCGGTTTGTCAGCCTCTGCTTTCGCTTCATTTTTTTTAGCATCTTTTTCAGCTGGTTTATCCTTGTCAGTCTTGTCTGTATTTGACTCTTTAGAATCAATCTCTTTAGCTTCTTCTGCCTTTTTATTAGCAGTTTCTTTTTCAGCAGAAGTTGGAGTTACCACTTCTGCTTTATCACTAGGAGTTGAACTAACTTCCTCTTGTGGTTTTTCTTCTGTTTTTGGAAGACTAGCTACCTTATCAGTAGCTGGAGTTTCTGTTTCTACAGTTTTTGGAGTTTCTGGTTGAAGCTCTGCTTTAGGTGTTTCCTCAGTCCGATTTTCGGATGGTTGAGGGGAATCAGAAACCGTATGGATGGTCGGTTGGTTTTCTGTAGTAGTAGGAGTAACTCCATCGGCTGCAACAGTCTGTGCTTGGAAGGCAAATCCAATTAGAACAGAAGCTGCTCCTACAGCGTATTTACGAATAGAAAAACGCTGTTGTTTTTCATGTTTCATTGCAAAACCTCCTGATTGCATTGTTATATTGATAGCGATTATATAAATCAACGCCTTTATTTTATTTCTTATATTAACGAGAGTCAAGAGGAGATGACAAAAAACTATAATAAGTATAAAAAAATATAAAATTTAAGCTTAAGATTTCAGATTGGTCAGAAAAAATATGTATATATATCTAGTATAATTTTTGGTTCTATTTCTATAAAATATTCCACAAATTATAGAATCTTCCAAAAATAGGTAAGCGCTACCTTTTTGGTGTGGTATAATAAGCATAGAAAAAGCCCGAGCGATTAGGCTCAGGCTTTCTTCTTAGTGATCACGGTCACATGAGATGAATTTAATCTTGTAGTAATCAGATCGTTTGTAAGTTTCACTGTATTCTAAAACTTGGCCAGTTGATTCGAGTTTGGTGATTTTAGTTTGTAGGACAGTAGGGAATTGTTCATCGACTCCGAGGACTGAAGCCGCATGTTCTGGAGTTGGAAAGACTATTTCATTGATTTCTTCAAAGTGTTCATCATTCATGTGAATGTGGTAGTCTAACTTGAAACGGTTATAGATAGAACTATAGTATTCAAGGTTTGGATAATTTGCGTTGATATATTGTTCTGGGATGTAGGATGTATGGTAGATATAAACGACACCGTTTGATTCGCGGATACGTTCAATCTTGTAGTAGAATTGATCGCCACGTAGACCCAATTTTTCCAAGTAAACGAGCTTGTTTCCGCGTTCAATTGAAAGAACAGTTACCTTATCATCTTTAGCATTAAAGAGTTCAATATCTGAAAACTCTACAAGCTTGTGTTTGCGTGCACGTGAAACGAAGGTTCCTTTTCCTTGTTGGCGGACAATATAGCCATCTTTAGCAAGGTCGTTTAAGGCGCGGACAACTGTGATAGAGCTGACATCGTACATTGAAATGAGCTCTGCTTCAGTGTAAAATTTATCTCCACTGCTAAACTGCCCAGAGATGATTTTATTTTTTAATTCGTCTTTTATGTATTGATATTTGGGAATTGCCATATTTTTACCTCTATTTTCCTTCTCCATAGAAAATTTTACCATAAAAGCGAAAAAAATAGTAGTCTTTTGAATAAAAAATTAGATAACAGATTAAAAAATTAAGTTACATAGGCATTGTACGTATTTTATAAATGTATTTTGTGCAAAATTATTTTAGGTTCTCTATTCCGAATTTAAAGAGTGTTTGAAATGGGTCTGAAAATGTTTGAAACTAATTGAACGTGTGTATAATAGTAAAATTGCAGTAAATATCCCTACAATTTCTATTGACAATTCAAACAGATTGGTTTATAATGACTATAACAACAAATGAAAGCGCAAACTTTCGCAGTCAGAAGGTAGTTTTATGACACGATTTGAGATACGAGATGATTTCTATCTCGATGGAAAATCATTTAAGATTTTATCTGGTGCCATTCATTATTTTAGGGTTCCTCCAGAGGATTGGTATCATTCGCTCTATAACTTGAAGGCTCTTGGTTTTAATACGGTAGAGACTTATGTGGCTTGGAATTTACACGAGCCTCGTGAAGGTGAGTTTCATTTTGAAGGTGATCTGGATTTAGAGAAATTTCTCCAAATAGCGCAGGATTTGGGTCTCTACGCAATTGTGCGTCCGTCTCCATTTATCTGTGCGGAATGGGAATTCGGTGGCTTACCAGCTTGGCTCTTGACCAAGAACATGCGAATTCGCTCATCCGACCCAGCATATATCGAGGCAGTTGGTCGCTATTATGACCAGCTCTTGCCAAGACTGGTGCCTCGTTTGTTGGACAATGGTGGCAATATTCTCATGATGCAGGTTGAAAATGAGTATGGTTCTTACGGAGAAGATAAGGCTTACCTGAGAGCCATTCGACAGCTGATGGAAGAGTGTGGCGTAACCTGTCCTCTCTTTACATCAGATGGTCCTTGGAGAGCTACTCTGAAAGCGGGAACCTTAATTGAAGATGACCTCTTTGTAACAGGCAACTTTGGTTCTAAAGCTCCATATAACTTTTCACAGATGCAGGAATTCTTTGATGAACATGGTAAGAAATGGCCACTCATGTGTATGGAGTTCTGGGATGGCTGGTTCAATCGTTGGAAAGAACCGATTATCACACGGGACCCAAAAGAATTGGCAGATGCAGTTCGAGAGGTTTTGGAGCAAGGCTCCATCAATCTTTACATGTTCCACGGTGGTACAAACTTTGGCTTCATGAATGGTTGCTCGGCTCGAGGAACCTTGGATTTGCCACAAGTCACATCTTATGATTACGATGCCCTTCTGGATGAAGAAGGAAATCCAACTGCCAAATATCTGGCAGTCAAGAAGATGATGGCAACCCATTTTCCAGAGTATCCGCAGCTGGAACCACTCTACAAAGAGAGTATGGAGTTGGATGCTATTCCACTAGTTGAAAAAGTTTCCTTGTTTGAAACTCTGGATAGCTTGTCAAGTCCAGTAGAAAGCCTCTATCCTAAAAAGATGGAGGAGTTGGGACAAAGCTATGGCTATCTACTCTATCGAACCGAAACAAACTGGGATGCAGAAGAAGAAAGACTTCGTATCATTGACGGTCGAGATAGGGCTCAGCTTTATGTCGATGGTCAGTGGGTTAAAACCCAATATCAGACAGAGATTGGGGAAGATATTTTCTATCAAGGCGAAAAGAAAGCGTTATCTAGGATTGACATATTGGTAGAAAATATGGGGCGTGTCAACTATGGACATAAGTTCTTAGCAGATACGCAACGTAAGGGAATTCGGACAGGGGTTTGTAAGGATTTGCACTTCTTACTAAACTGGAAACACTATCCACTCCCACTAGATAATCCTGAGAAAATTGATTTTTCAAAAGGATGGGCAGAAGGACAACCAGCCTTTTACGCTTTCGACTTTACTGTCGAAGCGCCAAAAGATACTTACCTAGACTTATCTGAGTTTGGTAAGGGAGTTGCCTTTGTCAATGGGCAGAACCTAGGACGTTTTTGGAACGTCGGCCCTACTCTCTCGCTTTATATTCCTCATAGCTTCCTCAAGGAAGGTGCCAACCGCATCATTATCTTTGAAACAGAAGGTCAATATAAAGAAGAGATTTATTTAACTCGTAAACCTACACTAAAACACATAAAGGGGGAAAACTTATGACAATTGTAGGATGCCGTATCGATGGACGTTTGATCCACGGACAAGTAGCCAATCTTTGGGCTGGAAAACTAAATGTTTCACGTATTATGGTTGTAGACGACGAAGTTGTCAACAACGACGTTGAAAAGAGTGGTTTGAAGCTTGCGACACCACCAGGTGTGAAATTAAGTATTTTGCCAATTGAAAAAGCGGCAGCCAATATTCTTGCTGGAAAATACGATAGCCAACGTCTCTTTATCGTGGCTCGTAAACCAGACCGCTTCCTTGGTTTGGTAGAAGCAGGTGTACCACTTGAAACCCTTAATGTTGGAAATATGTCTCAAACACCAGAAACTCGTTCTATTACACGTTCTATCAACGTAGTAGACAAGGATGTGGAAGACTTCCACAAATTGGCAGAAAAAGGTGTTAAACTTACTGCTCAAATGGTTCCAAATGATCCAATTTCAGACTTTTTGAGCTTATTAAAATAGGAAAAAATTTTTAGGAGGTCATTGTTATGATACAATGGTGGCAAATTTTACTTCTCACTTTGTACTCAGCTTATCAAATCTGTGATGAGTTGACGATCGTTTCATCTGCAGGTTCCCCTGTATTTGCTGGTTTTATTACTGGTTTAATCATGGGAGATGTGACTACTGGTCTACTTATCGGTGGTAACTTGCAACTATTCGTTCTTGGGGTTGGTACCTTCGGTGGTGCTTCTCGTATCGACGCAACTTCTGGTGCAGTTCTTGCGACAGCCTTCTCTGTTTCACAAGGAATTGATACAGCACTTGCGATTACAACAATCGCTGTGCCAGTAGCAACTCTCTTGACTTACTTCGACGTTCTTGGACGTATGACAACTACTTTCTTTGCTCACCGTGTGGATGCTGCAATCGAACGCTTTGACTATAAAGGTATTGAACGCAACTACCTACTTGGTGCGATTCCTTGGGCTCTATCTCGTGCCCTTCCAGTCTTCTTTGCGCTTGCTTTTGGTGGTGAATTTGTACAACACGTAGTAGACTTCGTTACAAAATACCAATGGGTTGCAGATGGTTTGACACTCGCAGGACGTATGCTTCCAGGTCTTGGATTTGCAATCTTGCTTCGTTACCTTCCAGTTAAACGTAACCTTCACTACCTTGCTATGGGATTTGGTTTGACAGCTATGTTGACTGTTCTTTACTCATATGTAACTGGTCTTGGTGGCGCTGTTGCTGGTATCGTAGGCACTCTACCGAAAGATGTTGCTGAAAAAATTGGTTTCGTGAACAACTTCAAAGGTTTGTCTATGATTGGTATCTCTATCGTAGGTATCTTCCTTGCAGTGCTTCACTTCAAAAATAGCCAAAAAGTAGCTGTAGCAGCACCTTCTACACCATCAGAAAGTGGGGAAATCGAAGATGACGAATTCTAATTACAAACTTACAAAAGAAGATTTTAACCAAATCAACAAACGTAGCTTGTTTACTTTCCAATTGGGTTGGAACTACGAACGTATGCAAGCTTCTGGTTACCTTTACATGATTTTGCCTCAATTGCGTAAAATGTATGGGGATGGAACTCCTGAATTGAAAGAAATGATGAAAGTTCATACTCAATTCTTCAATACTTCACCATTCTTCCACACCATCATCGCTGGTTTTGATCTTGCCATGGAAGAAAAAGATGGTGTAGGTTCAAAAGATGCGGTTAACGGTATCAAGACAGGTTTGATGGGGCCATTTGCTCCTCTTGGAGATACAATCTTTGGTTCACTTGTACCTGCTATCATGGGGTCAGTCGCAGCAACTATGGCTATCGCTGGCCAACCTTGGGGGATCTTCCTTTGGATTGCAGTTGCAGTAGCCTATGACATCTTCCGTTGGAAACAGTTGGAATTTGCTTACAAAGAAGGGGTTAACCTTATCAACAACATGCAAAGTACCTTGACAGCTTTGATTGACGCTGCATCTGTACTTGGTGTCTTCATGATGGGTGCTCTTGTAGCAACAGTGATTAACTTTGAAATTTCTTACAAATTGCCAATCGGTGAAAAGATGATTGATTTCCAAGACATCTTGAACCAAATCTTCCCACGTTTGCTTCCAGCAATCTTTACTGCCTTTATCTTCTGGTTGCTTGGTAAGAAAGGTATGAACTCTACTAAAGCTATCGGTATTATTATCGTACTTGCTTTGGCTCTTTCTGCCCTTGGTCACTTTGCACTTGGAATGTAATTTCTTATGACTAAATCATTAATTTTGGTGAGCCATGGTCGCTTCTGTGAGGAGCTTAGAGGTAGCACAGAAATGATTATGGGCCCACAAGATAACATTTACACAGTAGCTCTTCTTCCAGAAGATGGCCCAGAAGAATTTACTGCTAAATTTGAAGCTGTTATTGAAGGGTTGGATGATTTCCTAGTCTTTGCGGATCTTCTCGGTGGGACACCTTGTAATGTGGTGAGTCGCTTGATTATGGAAGGTCGTGATATTGACCTTTACGCAGGGATGAATCTTCCAATGGTGATTGAATTTATCAATGCGAGCCTTACAGGCGCAGATACGGACTACAAGAGCCGTGCTGCAGAAAGCATTGTGAAAGTTAATGATCTGTTAGCGGACTTCGATGATGACGAAGATGAATAATACTCTTCGAAAATCTCTTCAAACTACGTCAACGTCGCCTTGCCGTAGGTATGGTTTTACTGACTTCGTCAGTTCTATTCACAACCTCAAAACAGTGTTTTGAGCCGACTTCGTCAGTCTTATCC
>NZ_VMMS01000036.1:0-28968 GCF_013277315.1 Streptococcus sp. 2106 | reverse complement strand
ATTTTAGTCCAGTATAAACAAGCTCAAACTGGCTTTATGAAAGTTGATGTTCCTAAGGGGAAAGGAACTATTACACTTTCCTTCATTCCCAATGGTTTGATTACTGGAGCAATCTGTTCCTTTACTTCTCTCTTACTATTTGGAATCTATAATCACAGAAGAAAGTTATCTAAGGCTTAAAAAATCGACCCGTTAAGCGGTCGATTTTTTTAATCTTCTTCCATTTTCTTAGGTTGATAGGCTAGCATACCTAAACAAATAAATAGTACTAATATAACAGCAAGGAAAATGACTTGATAATGAATATTTCCTGTCATAGAGATTGTTTGTCGTAATCCCGAAACTGAATAACTCATTGGTAAACAGAGATTAATAGCTCTAAAGAAATCATTTGTCAAAGCAAGTGGGTAAGTACCTGCACTTGATGCTAACTGTAATAAAAGCAAAATAAGAGAAAAGAAAGCTCCTATACGGCTATTCCATGTTGTTAAAGAGGTCACCATGGACATGAATACTAAACTTGTTAATATGATGAGAATAAATGTTTTCATTTCATGATTAGCAGTTAGACCAATAAGATGAACTCCTCCATATACCAAAATCCCTGCTAAAACAGCTATAATACCATTTATTTCAGCTCGAGATTTCAACCAAGCCCAACGGCTCTCCGGATGACATCCTGAAGGCAACTTCGTAAAGATCATATTCGTTGATATTGCTGCAACAAAAAGAACAACTGATATCATATACGGAGCCATTGCAATTCCATTTACAGGAACTTGGTCATTGTCAGTTTTAGAGAGACTGAGAGGATTTGACAAAATCTCTGCATTTTTAGATTCTGTTGATGCTGACTTGAGTTGATCACTAGCATTACCTAATCCTTGTCCCAAAGAAGCAACTCCTGACTGTAAATCTTCCAATCCAGAAGTTAACTTTGTTCCACCTTCTGCAAGTTTCCCAGATCCATCTGCCAATTTATTAGCTCCACTTTCTAATTGAGAAGCACCTGAAATTAACTGACTGGATTTGTCAGCTAGTCGGCTAGATCCTGACTGCAATTTATCAACTCCTGCTATCAATTCTTGACTCTTTTGATTCAATTGGTTAGAGCCAGTTGATAATTTTTCAATACCAGATACTAATTCTGGAGTTTTTTCAACTAATTGACTAACTCCTGCTGTCAAGATAGAAGATTTTTGTGTCAAGGTGTTTGAGCCTGAAACTAGTTGATCCAAACTACCTGTCAAGGTGGAATTCTTTTCACTTAGTTGACTTGCACCTTGAGAAACTTTATCAACACCTGCAGTATATGCGTTTACACCTGATGCAATCGACTGACTAGCAGGAACTAATTTACTCGTCACTGCTCCCTGTATTTCTGTTAATCCACTTGACAATCCTGTCAAAGAAGTAGAAGCAAGCGGTAATACTTGATTAGCTTAATTTTTTAATGTCGAAAGATTTGAAGATTGATTTTGTAAGTTTTCCAAACTTCCCTGTAAATCTTGTACTAAAGCTATTATTGACTGAGCCGATTGAATACTATCAGTCGAATTTTGAGATACAGAAGAACTTATCTCAGCTTGTTGCTCACTTGTCAATGATTGATAAGCTCCTGTCGATTGAATATTAGCTAATGTAGTCGCTTTATCAGACTGAGCACTTGCTAACATTTGATTAGAAAGAGATACTATACTTGATAAAACAGAATCTAATTGTTTTGTATCTCCAACATCAATATTTTGAATAGCTTGATTTAACTGATTCAGACCAGAGGATAATTGATTAATTTGATCTTTTTGCTCGGACGAAGCATCTAACTTGCTAGAAAGTTGTTGAATTCCTTCACTTAATTGCTCCACACCTATTCGAAGTGTAGCTGATTGATTGGATAACTGATTAGCACCTGTGGCAAGACTTCCCACTCCATTTGTATAGGCACTAACACCAGATGAGAATTGATTAAGACCAGTATTGAGCTGATAAACACCGCCAGTATAAGATTCTACACCAATATATAATTGATTGATTCCCCTTACTAATTCAGGATTTTTAGAAGCTAATTGACCTAATCCGCTATCTAATTGACTCACTGCACCAGTATATGTAACTAAACCACTATTAAAATTTCCTAAGCCAAGATGAAGTTGTTCAACACCAGAGACATAAGAGGATAATCCTTTAGTAAACTGCTCCGTTCCATTTGAAAATGTTAAACTTGAAGCTGCTAAAGAGTGTAGGTTAGTAGTTAATGTTTGACTTCCTGTCACTAACTGATTCGCTCCATCAGTTAATTTTTCAATACCAGAAACTGCTTGACTCATGCCATCCTTTAAATCGACCATTTTGTTAAATAAAGCTTTAGTATAGGTCTTGGTTACATTGGTAGAAACATTCTGCTTTAATTGTGTCATAGCAGAATCACTCATCTTGCTGGCAATAAAGCTATGACCACTTGAAATCTGATAATCAATTTGCATTTGCTCTGGATGGTCCGTTAAAATAGAAGCTGCTTTTTCAGATAAATCACTTGGTAAAGTCACTACCATATAGTAATCGCCATCTTCCAATCCCTTCTTTCCTTCCTCTTCATTTACAAAATGAAAATCCAAGGTTTTATTTTCTTTTAAACTGGCCACCATGTCTTTTCCTATAGACATGCTATTACCATTATAGGAAGCCTCTTTATCATTATTGACAACTGCCACAGGTAAGTCAGACAATTGCCCATATGGATCCCACATTGATGACAAAAATATGATATTGTACAGAGCTGGAATAAGAGAAATCCCGATCATGACAATAATAAAGGTTGGTTTTTTAAAAATTGATTTCCATTCTTTAAACATAGTTTCTCCTTTTTTAAACATATTGTCTAAAATTTTGATATAATAGATTATACATTAAAAAATCTAAATTACAAGATAAAAAATCTATTTTTAGACATATAGTCTAATTTGTTTACAAGGAGGAAATATGCAAGAAAGTAACAAACGCTTAAAAACAAAGCGAACTATTGAAAATGCTATGGTACAATTACTGATGGAACAGCCATTTGATCAAATTTCTACTGTCAAATTAGTAGAAAAAGCCAGAATTAGTCGTTCCAGCTTCTATACTCACTATAAGGATAAGTATAATATGATTGAGCACTATCAAAGCAAGCTATTCCATACATTTGAATATATTTTTCAAAAACATGCTCATCACAAAAGAGACGCTATTTTAGAAGTTTTTGAATATCTAGAGTCAGAACCACTTCTGGCTGCCCTTCTTTCTGAAAATGGGACTAAAGAAATCCAAAATTTCTTACGAAATAAACTTCATATCATGCTCAGTACAGATTTACAAAAGCGATTTATACAACTGAATCTCAATACCACTGAATTAGAATATAGTAGCATCTATCTAACTCATGCACTTTTTGGTGTCTGCCAATCTTGGATTGCACATGGAAAAAAAGAAAGTCCTCAAGAAATAACAGACTTCCTTATGAAAATGCTTGGTGATACAAATTGATACAAAAAAGGGAACAACACTGTGTTCCCTTTTATCTATACTCCGCCAGTAGGACTCGAACCTACGACATCATGATTAACAGTCATGCGCTACTACCAACTGAGCTATGGCGGATAAAATAGTCCGTACGGGATTCGAACCCGTGTTACCGCCGTGAAAAGGCGGTGTCTTAACCCCTTGACCAACGGACCTTCTATCTGTAGCAGATATAACCATTATATCAATTTCTTGCTAATTGTCAATCACTTTTGAGATTTTTTCTCTAAAATATCTTTCAATCTTCTAATTTTTAACCTTGAAATAGGACAGCGATGATCTTCATAGAAAACAATTTCTAAGTTTTTTCGATCAATTTCTCTAATATTGCCTATATTTACCAAAAATGACTTGTGAGGAGAATAAAATCGCTGAGTATGTTTGTCCTTTTCCTGAATATCTGTCATGGTACCATAAAACTCTTTGGCAAAATTCTTACCAATAATGCGTAATTTATGAGAGACTCCTGTTGTTTCAATATACAAAATATCATGGTAAGGGATTTTTAAATCATTTCCCTTGTAATTGTAGTCAAAATAGTCTACAACATCTTCATTTTCAAGTAACATACTCTTCGTGTAGAAGATATTTTGCTCAATTCTCTTCTTAAACATCTCATCATTGATATCCTTATCAACAAAATCTAGGGCTGATACCTGGTATTTATAGGTTAGAGTCGCAAACTCTGATCGACTGGTGATAAAGACGATAATAGCGTAAGGATTGTAATGACGAATGAGCTGAGCCACTTCAAATCCCTTTTTCTCAATTCCATGAATATCAATATCTAGGAAATAAAGCTGATTTACTTCATCGTTTTCAATGTATTCTTCAAATTCACGGACTTTTCCCGTTGTCTTGTATGATATTGGAATATTCGATTCTTTCGAAATTTCATCCAATATTCTCTCTAGTCTCACTTGATGTTCAATAACATCTTCTAAAATTAAAACTTTCATTCAAATTCCCTCTTAAATCTAATGATTTGTCTAAATGTACTGCCTTCCATCTCTGTTTCTAAAATAATATTGTTGTACTTATCTAGTAGTTCCTTCACATTATTTAATCCGACTCCGCGATTTCTTCCCTTAGTGGAGAATCCTAAGGCAAATAGATTTCCTGAAGGAGTCATCGTCATTTTACATGAATTCTGAATCACAATCACTGTTTCAGTTTCCATCTTAATAACTGCTACTTCCATCTGCTTTTTATAACTATCAGCCGATCCTTCGACAGCATTGTTCAATAAAACACTCATAATACGAACCAAATCCAATAGTTCAATTGGGAGCTTGGTAATCGTATCTTTTACTTCCAGTGTAAACTCTACACCATTATTTCGAGCATAGACAATGGACTGAGCAACCAAACTTCGTAAAGCTGAATCTTCTATGTTGTTCAAATCAAAGTAAGTGTACTTATCTGAACGCAATTTATGATTTGCTTTGACCAAAACTTCATTGTAAACTCTGTCAATTTCCTGTAAATCACCACTGTCAATTGCCATCTGCATGCTGACAAGCATTCCAGCATAGTCATGTCGAAAACCACGGATTTCATTATACAGTCCGACAATTTCGTCTGTATAGTTTTGTAAATGTTTCTGTTCAAATTTCTTCTGCTTCAAAGCAATCTCTTTTTCCATTTGTTCTTTATGCGAATTCATTGCAAAGAAGGTCAAAAGTAACGAGATAAAGACAATAGATGATAAAATACTTCCAAAACTATTCAAATGTTTAATCGTACTTACCATATCTGAAACGAAAGATACAATATGTAGCAATAGTAAAGCAAAAAACACTTTTTTCAAGAAAGGGTAAAGGTAGTCCTTGTCAAAATAGGTTAGTTCCAAATGGAAATAATGAATGATTTTTAAGATAACAACATAGGTCAACACCGTTACAACGAAAAAGAATAGACCATAATACTGTAAAACAAAATTGTCTCCTGTTATAGAAGAGAAAGTTACGGACAGAAAGTTATGAGTGCTCTCATATAAAAGAGATAGTAGTAAACTTAGAAATAGTCCTCTATCCCTCTCATACTGTTTCATCCATCGAAAATAGGAATATAGGCCCAAAGGAAATAAAAATGTTACAATCCCTAAACCATCTAAATTTAGAAGATAGAAGGGAAAACTAAGTAATATTTGTGATATTAATATATAAGAACTAAAAACGTATAATTCCTTTGCTTTTATTTGACCTTTACAAATTAAACGGTAACTGTGACTAGTAATTAAAAAATATAATATCAAATCTACTACTAAGAAAAAATCCATTCTGCTACTCCTTTATCTTCTTCTAAAGAAATTAAAGAGACCAGGGAAACTTTCAATTTTTTTTCTCATATCCCCACCTTTAATCTTTTGCAAGTCTTTTTCCTTCAAAGATACAAACTGTTCTAATTTAACTGCGTTTTTCATAATAAAATCTCCTAAAATGTTTTTTCTTGTAAGCTAACTTACAAAAACTATTATACAAAATGGAATTTCGTTTTAGATAAAATTATCTCAACTGTCATTTTTTTCTCCCAAAGTGTACTTTTTTAAGAAAAAAGCCGGGAAAATTCCCAGCTTTGCTATTATATTGATCCCAGCAGGATTCGAACCTGCGACCGTTCGCTTAGAAGGCGAATGCTCTATCCAGCTGAGCTATGAGACCTAACACAATTATTCTACCAAAAATTCAATTAAAAGTCAATTTTCTATTTATGGTAGGGGAATCCCTGCTGAATCGTAAAAGCGCGATAGATTTGTTCAACAAGAACTAGTCTCATTAACTGATGGGGCAAGGTTAGGCGACCAAAACTGACAGAAAGATTGGCTCTATTTTTTACAGATGATGACAATCCTAAACTTCCCCCAATAATAAAAGTAAGAGTAGAAAATCCTTTTATAGAAGTTTCTTCTAACTGCTTACTAAATTCTTCTGAAGAAAGTGTTTTCCCCTCAATGGCTAAGACAATAACAAAATCACGATCACCAACTTTTGATAAAATTCTCTGACCTTCTATTTCTAAAATCTTTTGATTTTCTGATTCACTGGCCTTATCTGGTGTTTTTTCATCTGATAACTCAATCATTTCAAACTTAGCAAATCTAGAAATTCGTTTTGAATACTCTGCGATACCATCTTTTAAATACTTTTCTTTCAGTTTCCCAACTGTTACAACTTTAATTTTCATGACTCTATTCTAACATATTCTCTATTTTTTCACATCTTATTCACAAAATAAAAAATAGATTTCAATTAAGAAAATCACAGCTTCAAAAGAGTTATCCACAGTTTGTGTAAAACTTTTGTGTTTAAGTTATAATTAAGCTAGTCAGTTTATACTTTCAGTAATTCAAACATATGGAGGCAAATATGAAACATCTAAAAACATTTTACAAAAAATGGTTTCAATTATTAGTCGTTATCGTCATTAGCTTTTTTAGTGGAGCCTTGGGTAGTTTTTCAATAACTCAACTAACTCAAAAAAGTAGTGTAAACAACTCTAACAACAATAGTACTATTACACAAATTGCCTATACGAACGAAAATTCAACAACACAGGCTGTTAACAAAGTAAAAGATGCTGTTGTTTCTGTTATTACTTATTCGGCAAACAGACAAAATAGCGTATTTGGCAATGATGATACTGACACAGATTCTCAGCGAATCTCTAGTGAAGGATCTGGAGTTATTTATAAAAAGAATGATAAAGAAGCTTACATCGTCACCAACAATCACGTTATAAATGGCGCCAGCAAAGTAGATATTCGATTGTCAGATGGGACTAAAGTACCTGGAGAAATTGTCGGAGCTGACACTTTCTCTGATATTGCTGTCGTCAAAATCTCTTCAGAAAAAGTGACAACAGTAGCTGAGTTTGGTGATTCTAGTAAGTTAACTGTAGGAGAAATTGCTATTGCCATCGGTAGCCCGTTAGGTTCTGAATATGCAAATACTGTTACTCAAGGTATCGTATCTAGTCTCAATAGAAATGTATCCTTAAAATCGGAAGATGGACAAGCTATTTCTACAAAAGCCATCCAAACTGATACTGCTATTAACCCAGGTAACTCTGGCGGCCCACTGATCAATATTCAAGGGCAGGTTATCGGAATTACCTCAAGTAAAATTGCTACAAATGGAGGAACATCTGTAGAAGGTCTTGGTTTCGCAATTCCTGCAAATGATGCTATCAATATTATTGAACAGTTAGAAAAAAACGGAAAAGTGACGCGTCCAGCTTTGGGAATCCAGATGGTTAATTTATCTAATGTGAGTACAAGCGACATCAGAAGACTCAATATTCCAAGTAATGTTACATCTGGTGTAGTTGTTCGTTCGATACAAAGTAATATGCCTGCCAATGGTCACCTTGAAAAATACGATGTAATTACAAAAGTAGATGACAAAGAGATTGCTTCATCAACAGACTTACAAAGTGCTCTTTACAATCATTCTATCGGAGACACCATTAAGATCACTTACTATCGCAACGGTAAAGAAGAAACTACCTCTATCAAACTTAACAAGAGTTCAGGTGATTTAGAATCTTAATTGACATCTATGTAAAGAAAGCTTTACATAAGAGAAAAGATGTGTTAGTGTAGAATCATGGAAAAATTTGAAATGATTTCTATCACAGATATACAAAAAAATCCCTATCAACCCCGAAAAGAATTTGATAGAGAAAAACTAGATGAACTAGCACAGTCTATCAAAGAAAATGGGGTCATTCAACCGATTATTGTTCGTCAATCTCCTGTGATTGGTTATGAAATCCTTGCAGGAGAGAGACGCTATCGGGCTTCACTTTTAGCTGGTCTACGGTCTATCCCAGCTGTTGTTAAACAGATTTCAGACCAAGAGATGATGGTTCAGTCCATTATTGAAAATTTACAGAGAGAAAATTTAAACCCAATAGAAGAAGCACGCGCCTATGAATCTCTCGTAGAGAAAGGATTCACCCATGCTGAAATTGCAGATAAAATGGGCAAGTCTCGTCCATATATCAGCAACTCCATTCGTTTACTTTCCTTGCCAGAACAGATTCTCTCAGAAGTAGAAAATGGCAAACTATCACAAGCCCATGCGCGTTCCCTAGTTGGGTTAAATAAGGAACAACAAGACTATTTCTTTCAACGGATTATAGAAGAAGATATTTCTGTAAGGAAGTTAGAAGCTCTTCTGACAGAGAAAAAACAAAAGAAACAGCAAAAAACGAATCATTTCATACAAAATGAAGAAAAACAGTTAAGAAAACTACTCGGATTAGATGTAGAAATTAAACTATCTAAAAAAGACAGTGGAAAAATCATTATTTCTTTTTCAAATCAAGAAGAATATAGTAGAATTATCAACAGCCTGAAATAAGGCTGTTCTTTTATTTTTTTATCTCACAAGGTTATCCACTATGTTTTTCGATAAAAAGCTTAATAAATCAATAATTTCTTCTTTTATCCCCAACCTGTGGATAAGGTTTGGTAACATTGTGGATTATTTTTCACAGCTTGTGGAAAATTCTTGCTATCTATGGTAAAATATCTCTAGTATTAAACTTTTAAATAGTAAAGGAGGAGAAAAGATTGAAAGAAAAACAATTTTGGAATCGTATATTAGAATTTGCACAAGAAAGACTGACTCGATCCATGTATGATTTCTATGCTATTCAAGCTGAACTCATCAAGGTAGAGGAAAATGTTGCCACTATATTTCTACCTCGCTCTGAAATGGAAATGGTCTGGGAAAAACAACTAAAAGATATTATTGTAGTAGCTGGTTTTGAAATTTATGACGCTGAAATAACTCCCCACTATATTTTCACCAAACCTCAAGATACGACTAGCTCACAAGTTGAAGAAGCTACAAATTTAACTCTTTATGACTATAGTCCAAAGTTAGTATCTATTCCTTATTCAGATACGGGATTAAAAGAAAAGTATACCTTTGATAACTTTATTCAAGGGGATGGAAATGTTTGGGCTGTATCAGCCGCTTTAGCTGTCTCTGAAGATTTGGCTCTGACCTATAACCCTCTTTTTATCTATGGAGGACCAGGCCTTGGTAAGACTCACTTATTAAACGCTATTGGAAATGAAATTCTAAAAAATATTCCTAATGCGCGTGTTAAATATATCCCTGCCGAAAGCTTTATTAATGACTTTCTTGATCACCTAAGACTTGGGGAAATGGAAAAGTTTAAAAAGACCTATCGTAGTCTTGATCTTTTGTTAATCGATGATATCCAGTCACTCAGCGGAAAAAAAGTCGCAACTCAGGAAGAATTTTTCAATACCTTTAACGCCCTTCATGACAAGCAAAAACAGATTGTTCTAACGAGTGATCGTAGTCCAAAACATCTAGAAGGGCTCGAGGAGAGGCTTGTCACGCGTTTTAGTTGGGGATTGACACAAACTATCACACCCCCTGACTTTGAAACACGTATTGCCATTTTACAAAGTAAAACGGAACATTTAGGCTACAATTTCCAAAGTGATACTCTAGAATACCTAGCTGGGCAATTTGATTCAAATGTTCGAGATCTTGAGGGAGCCATCAACGACATCACTTTAATTGCCAGAGTAAAAAACATCAAGGATATCACTATTGACATTGCTGCAGAAGCCATTAGAGCCCGCAAACAAGATGTTAGCCAAATGCTCGTCATCCCAATTGATAAAATCCAAACTGAAGTTGGTAACTTTTATGGTGTTAGTATCAAAGAAATGAAGGGAAGTAGACGCCTTCAAAATATTGTTTTGGCCCGTCAAGTAGCCATGTATTTATCTAGAGAACTAACAGATAATAGTCTTCCAAAAATTGGGAAGGAATTTGGGGGAAAAGATCATACCACAGTCATTCATGCCCATGCAAAAATTAAATCTTTGATTGATGAAGACGATAATTTACGTTTAGAAATTGAATCAATCAAAAAGAAAATCAAATAACTTGTGGATAACTTTCGCTTTTTTATCTTTTTTATCCACATTTTTTAAACAAGCTAAAAAACTTGATATGACTTACTTTTAGTCTGTTTTCCACAGATTTCACAGACTCTATTATTACTATTATCCTTCTAATACTAAAAATAAATAAAGGAGAATCCATGATTCATTTTTCAATTAATAAAAATTTATTTCTACAAGCATTAAATATTACTAAGAGAGCTATTAGTTCTAAAAATGCCATTCCTATTTTATCAACTGTCAAAATTGACGTGACCAACGAAGGTGTTACTTTAATTGGTTCAAATGGTCAGATTTCAATTGAAAATTTTATTTCTCAAAAAAATGAAGATGCTGGTTTGTTAATTACTTCTTTAGGTTCGATCCTTCTTGAAGCTTCTTTCTTTATCAATGTTGTATCTAGTCTACCTGATGTGACTCTTGATTTTAAAGAAATTGAACAAAATCAAATTGTTTTAACCAGTGGAAAATCAGAAATTACCCTAAAAGGAAAAGATAGCGAACAATATCCACGAATCCAAGAAATTTCAGCAAGCACTCCTTTGGTTCTTGAAACAAAATTACTCAAGAAAATTATCAATGAAACAGCTTTTGCTGCAAGTACACAAGAGAGTCGTCCAATTTTGACAGGTGTTCATTTTGTATTGAGTCAACACAAAGAGTTAAAAACAGTTGCAACAGACTCTCATCGTCTAAGCCAGAAAAAATTAACGCTTGAGAAAAATAGTGATGATTTTGATGTTGTCATTCCTAGCCGTTCTCTACGCGAATTTTCAGCGGTATTTACAGATGATATTGAAACTGTAGAGATTTTCTTTGCCAATAACCAAATTCTCTTTAGAAGCGAAAATATTAGCTTCTATACTCGTCTCCTAGAAGGAAACTATCCTGATACAGATCGCTTGATTCCAACAGACTTTAACACTACTATTACTTTTGATGTTGTAAACTTACGCCAGTCAATGGAGCGTGCTCGTCTTTTATCAAGTGCGACTCAAAATGGTACTGTGAAACTTGAAATTAAAGATGGGATTGTTAGCGCCTATGTTCACTCTCCAGAAGTTGGTAAAGTAAACGAAGAAATTGATACTGATCAGGTTACTGGTGAAGATTTGACCATTAGTTTCAATCCAACTTATTTGATTGATTCCCTCAAGGCTTTAAATAGCGAAAAGGTGACCATTAGCTTTATCTCAGCTGTTCGTCCATTTACTCTTGTGCCAGCAGATACTGACGAGGATTTCATGCAGCTCATTACACCAGTTCGTACAAACTAAGTGAAAGAGGTTGAGCCCAGCTCGCCTCTTTTATGATATAATCGAAAAAGAAAAGGAGAGTAGTATGTATCAAGTTGGAAATTTTGTTGAAATGAAAAAACCACATGCTTGCACCATCAAGTCAACAGGAAAAAAAGCTAATCGTTGGGAAATTACACGTGTAGGAGCAGATATCAAAATAAAATGCAGTAATTGTGACCATGTTGTCATGATGGGACGCTATGATTTTGATCGAAAAATGAATAAAATTATTGACTGAGAACCCTTAGTTAGAGGGTTAGCACTTTATCCCTTTTTGTGTTATAATATTAGGGATTGAAATGAAAACGGAGAATGAGAAATATGGCTTTGACAGCAGGTATCGTTGGTTTGCCAAACGTTGGTAAATCAACACTATTTAATGCAATTACAAAAGCAGGAGCAGAGGCAGCAAACTACCCATTTGCGACGATTGATCCAAACGTTGGAATGGTTGAAGTTCCAGATGAACGCCTACAAAAACTAACTGAAATGATTACTCCTAAAAAGACAGTGCCAACAACATTTGAATTTACAGATATTGCAGGGATTGTAAAAGGAGCTTCAAAAGGAGAAGGGCTAGGGAATAAATTCTTAGCCAATATTCGTGAAGTAGATGCGATTGTTCACGTAGTTCGTGCTTTTGATGATGAAAATGTGATGCGCGAGCAAGGACGTGAAGACGCCTTTGTGGATCCACTTGCAGATATTGACACCATTAACCTGGAATTGATTCTTGCAGACTTAGAATCAGTCAATAAGCGTTATGCGCGTGTAGAAAAGATGGCACGCACGCAAAAAGATAAAGAATCAGTAGCAGAATTCAATGTTCTTCAAAAGATTAAACCAGTCCTTGAAGATGGAAAATCAGCTCGCACCATCGAATTTACAGATGAGGAACAAAAGGTTGTAAAAGGTCTTTTCCTTTTGACGACAAAACCAGTTCTTTATGTTGCTAATGTTGACGAGGATGTGGTTTCAGAACCTGACTCTATCGACTATGTCAAACAAATTCGTGAATTTGCAGCGACCGAAAATGCTGAAGTAGTCGTTATTTCTGCGCGTGCTGAGGAAGAAATTTCTGAGTTAGACGATGATGATAAAAAAGAGTTTCTTGAAGCCATTGGTTTGACAGAATCAGGTGTAGATAAGTTGACGCGTGCAGCTTACCACTTACTTGGATTGGGAACTTACTTCACAGCTGGTGAAAAAGAGGTTCGCGCTTGGACTTTCAAACGTGGTATGAAGGCTCCTCAAGCAGCTGGGATTATCCACTCAGACTTTGAAAAAGGCTTTATTCGTGCAGTAACCATGTCATATGAGGATCTAGTGAAATACGGATCTGAAAAAGCGGTAAAAGAAGCTGGACGCTTGCGTGAAGAAGGAAAAGAATATATCGTTCAAGATGGCGATATCATGGAATTTCGCTTTAATGTCTAAAAAATTAATAAATGGTGTCAATTAGGTTGGAAAAAAATTCCAACCCTTTTGGCTTTTGAAAGGAAAAATAAATGACCAAATTACTTGTAGGCTTGGGAAATCCAGGGGATAAATATTTTGAAACAAAACACAATGTTGGTTTCATGTTGATTGACCAACTAGCGAAAAAACAAAATGTCACTTTTACACACGATAAGATATTTCAAGCAGACCTAGCATCCTTTTTCTTCAATGGAGAAAAAATTTATCTGGTTAAACCAACGACCTTTATGAATGAAAGTGGAAAATCAGTTCATGCTTTATTGACTTACTATGGTTTGGATATTGAAGATTTACTTATCATTTACGATGACCTTGACATGGAAGTTGGAAAGATTCGTTTAAGAGCAAAGGGCTCAGCAGGTGGTCACAATGGTATTAAGTCTATTATTCAACATATTGGAACTCAGGTCTTTAACCGTGTTAAGATTGGAATTGGGAGACCTAAAAATGGTATGTCAGTTGTTCACCATGTTTTGAGTACCTTTGACAGGGATGATTATATCGGTATTTTACAGTCTATTGACAAGGTTTACGATTCTGTAAACTACTATTTACAAGAAAAAAATTTCGAGAAAACAATGCAGAGGTATAATGGATAAATGGTGACCTTATTAGATTTATTCTCAGAAAATGATCAGATCAAAAAATGGCATCAAAATCTGACAGATAAGAAAAGACAACTAATACTTGGTTTATCAACGTCTACTAAGGCTCTTGCAATTGCAAGCAGTTTAGAAAAAGAAGATAAGATTGTATTGTTGACGTCAACTTATGGAGAAGCAGAAGGACTTGTTAGTGATCTTCTATCTATCTTGGGTGAGGAATTTGTCTATCCATTTTTGGTAAATGATACTCCTATGGTGGAGTTTTTGATGTCTTCACAAGAAAAAATCATTTCACGGGTTGAAGCCTTGCGTTTTTTGACTGATTCATCTAAGAGAGGGATTTTAGTTTGTAATATCGCAGCAAGTCGATTGATTTTACCGTCTCCCAATGTATTCAAAGATAGTATTGTAAAAATCTCAGTTGGTGAAGAATATGACCAACATGCGCTTATCCATCAGTTAAAGGAAATAGGCTATCGAAAAGTTACTCAAGTACAAACTCAGGGTGAATTTAGTCTGCGAGGAGATATTTTAGATATTTTTGAAATATCCCAGTTAGAACCTTGCCGAATTGAGTTTTTTGGTGATGAAATTGATGTTATCAGGTCATTTGAAGTCGAAACACAATTATCGAAAGAAAATCAGACAGAACTCACCATCTTTCCAGCTAGTGATATGCTTTTGAGAGAAAAGGATTATCAACGAGGTCAGTCAGCTTTAGAAAAACAAATTTCAAAAACGTTATCACCTATTTTAAAATCATACTTAGAAGAAATTCTTTCAAGTTTTCACCAAAAACAAATTCATTCTGATTCACGGAAATTTTTATCTTTATGCTATGATAAGACATGGACTGTATTTGACTATATTGAAAAAGATACTCCAATATTCTTTGATGATTACCAAAAATTAATGAATCAGTATGAAGTCTTTGAAAGAGAATTAGCGCAATACTTTACAGAAGAATTACAGAACAGTAAAGCATTTTCTGAGATGCAGTATTTTGCTGATACAGAGCAAATCTATAAAAAACAGAGTTCGGTTACCTTTTTCTCTAATCTGCAAAAGGGGTTAGGAAATCTCAAGTTTGACCAAATTTATCAATTTAATCAATATCCTATGCAGGAGTTTTTCAATCAATTTTCTTTTCTAAAAGAAGAAATTGAGCGATATAAAAAAATGAATTACACCATTATTCTGCAGTCTAGCAATTCAATGGGAAGTAAAACATTGGAGGATGTATTAGAGGAATATCAGATTAAATTGGATTCTAGAGATAAGACAAGTATCTGTAAAGAATCTGTAAACTTAATAGAGGGTAATCTCAGACATGGTTTTCATTTTGTAGATGAAAAGATTTTATTGATAACTGAACATGAGATTTTTCAAAAGAAATTAAAGCGTCGTTTTCGAAGACAACATGTTTCAAATGCAGAGAGATTAAAAGATTACAATGAACTTGAAAAAGGGGACTATGTTGTCCATCATATCCATGGGATTGGTCAATATCTAGGAATTGAAACCATTGAAATCAAGGGAATTCATCGCGATTATGTCAGTGTCCAATACCAAAATGGTGATCAAATTTCTATCCCCGTGGAACAGATTCATCTACTGTCCAAATATATTTCAAGTGATGGTAAAGCTCCAAAACTCAATAAATTAAATGACGGTCATTTTAAAAAGGCCAAGCAAAAGGTTAAGAACCAGGTAGAGGATATAGCTGATGATTTAATCAAACTCTACTCTGAACGTAGTCAGTTGAAGGGTTTTGCTTTCTCAGCTGATGATGATGATCAAGATGCCTTTGATGATGCTTTCCCTTATGTTGAAACGGATGATCAACTTCGTAGTATTGAGGAAATCAAGAGGGATATGCAGGCTTCTCAGCCAATGGATCGACTTTTAGTTGGGGATGTTGGTTTTGGAAAGACTGAAGTTGCTATGCGTGCAGCCTTTAAAGCAGTCAATGATCACAAACAGGTTGTCATTCTAGTTCCGACGACGGTTTTAGCGCAACAGCACTATACGAATTTTAAGGAACGATTCCAAAATTTTGCAGTTAATGTTGATGTGTTGAGTCGCTTTAGAAGTAAAAAAGAGCAGACTGCAACACTTGAAAAATTGAAAAACGGTCAAGTCGATATTTTGATTGGAACACATCGTGTTTTGTCAAAAGATGTTGTGTTTGCTGATTTGGGCTTGATGATTATTGATGAGGAACAGCGATTTGGTGTCAAGCATAAGGAAACTTTGAAAGAACTGAAGAAACAAGTGGATGTCCTAACCTTGACCGCTACGCCAATCCCTCGTACCCTCCATATGTCTATGCTGGGAATCAGAGATTTGTCTGTTATTGAAACTCCGCCGACTAATCGCTATCCTGTTCAGACCTATGTTTTGGAAAAGAATGATAGTGTCATTCGTGATGCTGTCTTACGTGAAATGGAGCGTGGAGGTCAAGTTTACTATCTTTACAATAAAGTTGACACGATTGACCAGAAAGTTTCCGAATTACAGGAGTTGATTCCAGAGGCTTCGATTGGTTATGTTCACGGACAAATGAGTGAAATCCAGTTAGAAAATACTCTACTAGACTTTATTGAGGGACAATACGATATCTTGGTGACGACTACCATTATTGAGACAGGGGTGGACATTCCAAATGCCAATACTTTGTTTATTGAAAACGCAGACCATATGGGCTTGTCAACCTTGTATCAGTTAAGAGGAAGAGTCGGTCGTAGTAATCGTATTGCTTATGCCTATCTCATGTATCGTCCAGAAAAATCAATCAGTGAAGTCTCTGAAAAGAGATTAGAAGCGATTAAAGGATTTACAGAATTGGGATCCGGATTTAAGATTGCTATGCGAGATCTTTCGATTCGTGGAGCAGGGAATCTCCTAGGAAAATCCCAGTCTGGTTTCATTGATTCTGTTGGTTTTGAATTGTATTCTCAATTACTAGAGGAAGCTATTGATAAACGACATGGTAATGGGAACACAAGAACCAAAGGGAATGCTGAATTAATTTTACAAATTGATGCCTATCTTCCTGATACTTATATTTCTGATCAACGACATAAGATTGAAATTTACAAGAAAATTCGTCAAATTGACAACCGTGTTAACTATGAAGAGTTACAAGAAGAGTTGATGGACCGATTTGGAGAGTACCCAGATGTAGTAGCCTATCTTTTAGAGATTGGTTTGGTCAAATCATACTTGGACAAGGTCTTTGTTCAACGTGTGGAAAGAAAAGATAATAAAGTTACAATCCAATTTGAAAAAGTCACTCAACGACTGTTTTTAGCTCAAGATTATTTTAAAGCTTTATCCGCAACGAACTTAAAAGCAGGCATCGCTGAGAATAAGGGATTAATGGAGCTTGTATTTGATGTTCGAAATAAGAAGGATTATGAAATTTTAGAAGGACTGATGATTTTTGGAGAAAGTTTACTAGAGATAAAAGAGTCTAAGAAAGAAAATTCCATTTGATATTTTTCTTCTATAAAATAGATAAAAATGGTACAATAATAAATTGAGGTAATAAGTATGAGATTAGATAAATATTTAAAAGTATCGCGAATTATCAAGCGTCGTACAGTCGCAAAGGAAGTAGCAGATAAAGGTAGAATCAAGGTTAATGGAATCTTGGCCAAAAGTTCAACGGACTTGAAAGTTAATGACCAAGTTGAAATTCGCTTTGGCAATAAGTTGCTACTTGTAAAAGTACTAGAGATGAAAGATAGTACAAAAAAAGAAGATGCAGCAGGCATGTATGAAATTATCAGTGAAACACGGGTAGAAGAAAATGTCTAAAAATATCGTACAATTGAATAATTCTTTTATTCAAAATGAATATCAACGTCGTCGCTACCTGATGAAAGAACGGCAAAAACGGAATCGTTTTATGGGGTGGGTATTGATTTTGATTATGCTATTATTTATCTTGCCAACTTTTAATTTAGCGCAGAGCTATCAACAATTACTCCAAAGACGTCAGCAACTAGCAGACTTGCAAACTCAGTATCGGACTTTGAGTGATGAAAAGGATAAGGAGACAGCATTTGCTACCAAGTTGAAAGATGAGGATTATGCTGCCAAATATACACGAGCGAAGTACTATTATTCTAAGTCGAGGGAAATAGTTTATACGATTCCTGACTTGCTTCAAAGGTGATAAAATGGAAAATTTATTAGATGTAATTGAGCAATTTTTGAGTTTATCAGATGAAAAGCTGGAAGAATTGGCTGATAAAAATCAATTATTGCGTTTACAAGAAGAAAAGGAAAGGAAGAATGCGTAAATTCTTAATTATTTTGTTGCTACCGAGTTTTTTGACCATCTCAAAAGTCGTTAGCACAGAAAAAGAAGTCGTCTATACTTCGAAAGAAATTTATTACCTTTCACAATCTGACTTTGGTATTTATTTTAGAGAAAAGCTAAGTTCTCCTATGGTTTATGGAGAAGTTCCTGTCTATGCGAATGAAGATTTAGTAGTGGAATCTGGAAAATTGACTCCTAAAACAAGTTTTCAAATAACCGAGTGGCGCTTAAATAAACAAGGAATTCCGGTATTTAAGCTATCAAATCATCAATTTATAGCTGCGGACAAACGATTTTTATATGATCAGTCAGAGGTAACTTCAACAATAAAAAAAGTATGGTTAGAATCTGATTTTAAACTGTACAATAGTCCTTATGATTTAAAAGAAGTGAAATCATCCTTATCAGCTTATTCGCAAGTATCAATCGACAAGACCATGTTTGTAGAAGGAAGAGAATTTCTACATATTGATCAGGTTGGATGGGTAGCTAAAGAATCAACTTCTGAAGAAGATAATCGGATGAGTAAAGTTCAAGAAATGTTATCTGAAAAATATCAGAAAGATTCTTTCTCTATTTATGTTAAGCAACTGACTACTGGAAAAGAAGCTGGTATCAATCAAGATGAAAAGATGTATGCAGCCAGCGTTTTGAAACTCTCTTATCTCTATTATACGCAAGAAAAAATAAATGAGGGTCTTTATCAGTTAGATACGACTGTAAAATACGTATCTGCAGTCAATGATTTTCCAGGTTCTTATAAACCAGAGGGAAGTGGTAGTCTTCCTAAAAAAGAAGATAATAAAGAATATTCTTTAAAGGATTTAATTACGAAAGTATCAAAAGAATCTGATAATGTAGCTCATAATCTATTGGGTTATTACATTTCAAACCAATCTGATGCCACATTCAAATCCAAGATGTCTGCCATTATGGGAGATGATTGGGATCCAAAAGAAAAATGGATTTCTTCCAAGATGGCCGGGAAGGTCATGGAAGCTATTTATAATCAAAATGGATTTGTGCTAGAGTCTTTGACTAAAACAGATTTTGATAATCAGCGAATTGCCAAAGGTGTTTCTGTGAAGGTAGCTCATAAAATTGGGGATGCGGACGAATTTAAGCATGATACGGGTGTTATCTACGCAGATTTTCCATTTATTCTTTCTATTTTCACTAAGAATTCTGATTATGATACGATTTCTCAGATAGCCAAGGATGTTTATGAGGTTCTAAAATGAGAGAACAAGATTTTTTAAATCATTTTCTCAAGAGAGGATATTTTAAAAAGCATACTAAGGTGGTGCTAGCTCTTTCTGGTGGATTAGATTCTATGTTTCTATTTAAGGTATTGTCTACTTATCAAAAAGAGTTAGAGCTTGAATTGATTCTGGCTCATGTGAATCATAAGCAGAGAATTGAATCAGATTGGGAAGAACAGGAATTAAGGAAGTTGGCTGCTGAATATGGACTTCCTATTTATGTCAGCAATTTTTCAGGAGAATTTTCAGAAGCGCGTGCACGAAATTTTCGCTATGATTTTTTTCAAGAGGTCATGAAAAAGACAGGTGCGACAGCCTTAGTCACTGCCCACCATGCGGATGACCAGGTGGAAACGATTTTGATGCGCTTGATTCGAGGTACTCGCTTGCGCTATCTATCAGGAATTAAGGAGAAGCAAGTAGTCGGAGAGATAGAACTTATTCGTCCCTTCTTGCATTTCCAGAAAAAAGACTTTCCACCAATTTTTCACTTTGAAGATACATCAAATAAGAAAAATCATTATTTTCGAAATCGTATTCGAAATTCTTATTTACCAGAATTGGAAAAAGAAAATCCTCGATTTAGAGATGCAATCTTAAGCATCGGCAATGAAATTTTAGATTATGACCTAGCTATAGCTGAATTATCTAATAATATTGATGTGGAAAATTTACAGCAGTTATTTTCTTATTCTGAGTCTACACAAAGAGTTTTACTTCAAACTTATCTGAATCGTTTTCCAGATTTGAATCTTACAAAAGTGCAGTTTGCTGAAGTTCGGCAGATTTTAAAATCTAAAAGCCAGTATCGTCATCCACTTAAAAATGGCTATGAATTGATAAAAGAGTACCAACAGTTTCAGATTTGTAAAATCAGTCCGCAGGCTGATGAAAAGGAAGATGAGCTTGTGTTACACTATCAAAATCAGGTTACTTATCAAGGATACACATTTTCCTTTGGAATTCCTTTAGAAGGTGGATCAATTCAACAAATACCTGTTTCACGTGAAACATCCATACACATTCGTCATCGAAAAACAGGAGATGTTTTGCTTCAAAATGGGCATAGAAAAAAACTCAGACGTCTCTTTATTGATTTGAAAATCCCTATGGAAAAGCGAAAATCTGCTCTGATTATTGAGCAATTTGGTGAAATTGTCTCAATTTTGGGAATTGCGACCAGTAATTTGAGTAAAAACACGAAAAATGATATAATGAACACTGTACTTTATATAGAAAAAATAGATAGGTAAAAAAATGTTAGAAAACGATATTAAAAAAATTCTCGTTTCACACGATGAAATTACAGAAGCTGCTAAAAAATTAGGTGCTCAACTCACTAAAGACTATGCAGGAAAAAATCCAATCTTAGTCGGGATTTTAAAAGGATCTATTCCTTTTATGGCTGAATTGGTTAAACATATTGATACACATATTGAAATGGACTTCATGATGGTTTCTAGCTACCATGGTGGAACAGCAAGTAGTGGTGTTATCAATATTAAACAAGATGTGACTCAAGATATCAAAGGAAGACATGTTCTATTTGTAGAAGATATCATTGATACAGGTCAAACTTTGAAGAATTTGCGAGATATGTTTATTGCAAGAGAAGCAGCTTCTGTTAAGATTGCAACCTTGTTGGATAAACCAGAAGGACGTGTTGTAGAAATTGAGGCAGACTATACCTGCTTTACTATCCCAAATGAGTTTGTAGTAGGTTATGGTTTAGACTACAAAGAAAATTATCGTAATCTTCCTTATGTTGGAGTATTGAAAGAAGAAGTGTATTCAAATTAGAAAGAACAATTTTTAATGAAAAAACAAAATAATGGTTTAATTAAAAATCCATTTCTATGGTTATTACTTATTTTTTTCCTAGTTACAGCTTACCAGTATTTTAGTACAGGTAGTGTTGCAGGGAAAAGTGAGCAAATTAATTATACAGAATTGGTAAAAGAAATTACCGATGACAATGTAAAAGAATTAACCTACCAACCAAATGGCAGTGTTATCGAAGTTTCGGGTGTCTATAAAAATCCTAAAACAAGTAAAGAAGAAACAGGCATTCAGTTTTTCACGCCATCTGTTACTAATGTAGAGAAATTTACCAGCACTATTCTTCCTGCAGATACTACCGTATCAGAATTGCAAAAACTTGCTACTGACCATAAAGCAGAAGTAACTGTTAAGCATGAAAGTTCAAGTGGTATGTGGATTAATCTACTCGTATCCATTGTGCCATTTGGAATTCTATTCTTCTTCCTATTCTCTATGATGGGAAATATGGGAGGAGGAAATGGCCGTAATCCAATGAGTTTTGGACGTAGTAAGGCTAAAGCTGCAAATAAAGAAGATATTAAAGTAAGATTTTCAGATGTTGCTGGAGCTGAGGAAGAAAAACAAGAACTAGTTGAAGTTGTTGAATTCTTAAAAGATCCAAAACGATTTACAAAACTTGGGGCTCGTATTCCAGCAGGTGTCCTTCTGGAGGGACCTCCGGGAACAGGTAAAACTTTGCTTGCTAAAGCAGTCGCCGGAGAAGCAGGTGTTCCATTCTTGAGTATCTCAGGTTCTGATTTTGTAGAAATGTTTGTCGGAGTTGGAGCTAGTCGTGTTCGTTCTCTTTTTGAAGATGCCAAAAAAGCAGCGCCAGCTATCATCTTTATCGATGAAATTGATGCTGTTGGTCGCCAACGTGGTGTCGGCCTCGGTGGAGGAAATGATGAACGTGAGCAAACCTTGAACCAACTCTTGATTGAGATGGATGGTTTTGAGGGAAATGAAGGGATTATCGTCATTGCTGCGACAAACCGTTCAGATGTACTAGACCCTGCCCTTTTACGTCCAGGACGTTTTGATAGAAAAGTATTGGTTGGTCGCCCTGATGTTAAAGGTCGTGAAGCAATCTTGAAAGTTCATGCTAAGAACAAGCCTTTAGCAGAAGATGTTGATTTGAAATTAGTGGCTCAACAAACTCCAGGCTTTGTTGGTGCTGATTTAGAGAATGTCTTGAATGAAGCAGCCTTGGTTGCTGCTCGTCGCAATAAATCGATAATTGATGCTTCAGATATTGATGAAGCAGAAGATAGAGTGATTGCTGGACCTTCTAAGAAAGATAAGACAGTTTCACAAAAAGAACGTGAATTGGTTGCCTACCATGAGGCAGGACATACCATTGTTGGCCTAGTCTTATCGAATGCCCGCGTTGTTCATAAGGTTACAATTGTACCAAGAGGTCGTGCAGGGGGTTACATGATTGCACTTCCTAAGGAAGATCAAATGCTTCTATCTAAAGAAGATATGAAAGAGCAATTGGCTGGTTTAATGGGTGGACGTGTAGCTGAAGAAATTATCTTTAATGTCCAAACTACAGGAGCTTCAAACGACTTTGAACAGGCGACACAAATGGCGCGTGCAATGGTTACAGAGTACGGTATGAGTGAAAAACTTGGTCCAGTTCAATATGAAGGAAATCATGCTATGTTTGGTGCACAAAGCCCTCAAAAATCAATTTCAGAACAAACAGCTTATGAAATTGACGAAGAGGTTCGTTTATTATTGAATGAAGCACGAAATAAAGCTGCTGAAATTATTCAGTCAAATCGTGAAACTCACAAGTTGATTGCAGAAGCACTATTGAAATACGAAACATTGGATAGTACACAAATTAAATCTCTCTATGAAACAGGAAAGATGCCTGAAGCAGTAGAAGAGGAATCTCATGCATTATCTTATGATGAAGTAAAGTCAAAAATGAATGATGAAAAATAACCCAAAGAGAGGCAAGACCTCTCTTTTTTGTGCAGTTGAGACGGTGTAGAGAACAGAATGGATAAAATGTGCCAAAAGTGTTTCTGAATCTGTTAGACTGTACACAGAAAGGGGAACATTATGATTAAAGAATTGTATGAAGAAGTCCAAGGAACTGTGTATAAGTGTAGAAATGAATATTACCTTCATTTATGGGAGCTATCGGACTGGGACCAAGAGGGAATGATTTGCTTACATGAATTGATTAGTAGAGAAGAAGGACTAGTAGAAGATATTCCTCGTTTAAGGAAATATTTCAAAACCAAGTTTCGAAATCGAATTTTAGACTATATCCGTAAGCAAGAAAGCCACAAACGAAGATATGATAAAGAACCTTATGAAGAAGTGGGTGAAATCAGTCATCGTATAAGTGATGGAGGACTCTGGCTAGACGATTATTATCTCTTTCATGAAACACTAAGAAATTATAGAAATAAACAAACTAAAGAGCAACAAGAAGAATTAGAACGCATCTTAAGAGATGAACGCTTCCGAGGGCGTCAAAGAGTGTTAAGAGATTTACGTATTGTGTTTAAAGAGTTTGACATCCGTAGCCGGTAAGAAGCAATGTAAAAAAATGAAAAAAATGAAAAAAAATAAGAAAAGGTGTGTCAATCGAAAGTGATGATGCCCCAAAAAATGGTGAGATTGAGGGCAATTATTTTGCTTTCATTTGACACGAGGAACCCTTGAAGCTGTTTTTTCAGCTAAACCAAGGCTAGTCTTAGCCTTGGCTCTCTAGCCTCACAGCTCCAAGCCTCTTATCAAATGAAATGCTTGTCTTAGACTCCTTACTTTCTCTCTCCTAAATGTAAGGGATAGAGTGATTTCCTTTAAGGAACAGCTTCCCATTTAGCGAGAAATAGATTATACTTGTAGCTGAGGAGAATGAAGCTCCTCACTAGTAAACTCTTCATAATCCTTTTTATTTTTCTGAAGATATTGTTTGAAAGATGTGAGTTTCCACGGATGGGTTTGTGGAGGGACATACTTGCGTCTTTCTTTTTTTGTTCTGGTTCTGATTCAAAGTTTTTCGAATAGAGTTCATGAACTAGTAGCTCCTTTGTGTGACAGATCTTGTCAGCGATATTGAGGTAGATGTCACCGTCAACTTCTTTTATAACGAATGCTTTCGTCTTTCTGCTGAAGTAGACTTCTTTTCCTTGTTCAACAGGGATATAGCAACGATTTTGGAATCGGATATGGTGTCCACTATCGACGACTCTCTCCGCCAGTCTAGCTAGAATGAGATTTCGTTCAGAGGGCTTAGGAGCCACCTCGAAGACAGAGAGTTTTGTCTTGTTTCCAAACTGTTCATTAAAGGTTTGAATGTAGGAAAGAAGGAAAGTATTGGCTTCTTCCAAGGTATGAATATTGTTTCGTTCCAGTTCAATAGGCAGGCGAGATTGTAGTGCCTGATTGAGTCTTTCGACTCTCCCTTTAGCTTGAGGGATAGCGGTTGTCTCAAGGAGAATCCCCAGTTGGTGACAGGCGTATCCAAACTGTGTATGGGTATCGCCCTCCATTTTCTTAGAGTTGGAGGCTTGATAGGCAAAGACCGTTCTCTTGTCTGTTTTAATTTGAAGGGGAATACCGTGATTGGCTAAGATTTGTTCAAGGACATGATAGTAAGCATTCAAGTTCTCTTTTTTATCAAAATAAGCCCCTAGGATATTGCCGGAAGCATCATCAATGGCTAAGTGTAAGTTAGAGGTTTCTGCTCCAAACCAGGCATGAGAGCTAGCCTCCATTTAGATGAGTTCTCGCCAAAAAATTGTAAAAAGTAAAAAAAGTTTAAAAAAGGTGTTGACAAAGTTTGAAAAGACTGTATAATAGTAAGAGTTGAAAATAACCACTCTGGTCCGTTGGTCAAGGGGTTAAGACACCGCCTTTTCACGGCGGTAACACGGGTTCGAATCCCGTACGGACTATGGTATGTTGCGGCTGTAACACTTGATGAAAAAAGTTTTAAAAAAACTTAAAAAAGTTTCAAAAAAGTGTTGACAAGCGAAAGTGACTGTGATATACTAATATAGTTGTCGCTTGAGAGAAGCGAGTGACAAAGACCTTTGAAAACTGAACAAGACGAACCAATGTGCAGGGCACTACAACCAAGGTTGTAGTACTGAACAATGAAAAAACAATAAATCTGTCAGTGACAGAAATGAGTGAGAACTCAAACTTTTAATGAGAGTTTGATCCTGGCTCAGGACGAACGCTGGCGGCGTGCCTAATACATGCAAGTAGAACGCTGAAGGAGGAGCTTGCTTCTCTGGATGAGTTGCGAACGGGTGAGTAACGCGTAGGTAACCTGCCTGGTAGCGGGGGATAACTATTGGAAACGATAGCTAATACCGCATAAGAGTGGATGTTGCATGACATTTACTTAAAAGGTGCAATTGCATCACTACCAGATGGACCTGCGTTGTATTAGCTAGTTGGTGGGGTAACGGCTCACCAAGGCGACGATACATAGCCGACCTGAGAGGGTGATCGGCCACACTGGGACTGAGACACGGCCCAGACTCCTACGGGAGGCAGCAGTAGGGAATCTTCGGCAATGGACGGAAGTCTGACCGAGCAACGCCGCGTGAGTGAAGAAGGTTTTCGGATCGTAAAGCTCTGTTGTAAGAGAAGAACGAGTGTGAGAGTGGAAAGTTCACACTGTGACGGTATCTTACCAGAAAGGGACGGCTAACTACGTGCCAGCAGCCGCGGTAATACGTAGGTCCCGAGCGTTGTCCGGATTTATTGGGCGTAAAGCGAGCGCAGGCGGTTAGATAAGTCTGAAGTTAAAGGCTGTGGCTTAACCATAGTAGGCTTTGGAAACTGTTTAACTTGAGTGCAAGAGGGGAGAGTGGAATTCCATGTGTAGCGGTGAAATGCGTAGATATATGGAGGAACACCGGTGGCGAAAGCGGCTCTCTGGCTTGTAACTGACGCTGAGGCTCGAAAGCGTGGGGAGCAAACAGGATTAGATACCCTGGTAGTCCACGCCGTAAACGATGAGTGCTAGGTGTTAGACCCTTTCCGGGGTTTAGTGCCGTAGCTAACGCATTAAGCACTCCGCCTGGGGAGTACGACCGCAAGGTTGAAACTCAAAGGAATTGACGGGGGCCCGCACAAGCGGTGGAGCATGTGGTTTAATTCGAAGCAACGCGAAGAACCTTACCAGGTCTTGACATCCCTCTGACCGCTCTAGAGATAGAGTTTTCCTTCGGGACAGAGGTGACAGGTGGTGCATGGTTGTCGTCAGCTCGTGTCGTGAGATGTTGGGTTAAGTCCCGCAACGAGCGCAACCCCTATTGTTAGTTGCCATCATTTAGTTGGGCACTCTAGCGAGACTGCCGGTAATAAACCGGAGGAAGGTGGGGATGACGTCAAATCATCATGCCCCTTATGACCTGGGCTACACACGTGCTACAATGGCTGGTACAACGAGTCGCAAGTCGGTGACGGCAAGCTAATCTCTTAAAGCCAGTCTCAGTTCGGATTGTAGGCTGCAACTCGCCTACATGAAGTCGGAATCGCTAGTAATCGCGGATCAGCACGCCGCGGTGAATACGTTCCCGGGCCTTGTACACACCGCCCGTCACACCACGAGAGTTTGTAACACCCGAAGTCGGTGAGGTAACCGTAAGGAGCCAGCCGCCTAAGGTGGGATAGATGATTGGGGTGAAGTCGTAACAAGGTAGCCGTATCGGAAGGTGCGGCTGGATCACCTCCTTTCTAAGGAAAAGGAACTGCGCATTGGTCTTGTTTAGTCTTGAGAGGTCTTGTGGGGCCTTAGCTCAGCTGGGAGAGCGCCTGCTTTGCACGCAGGAGGTCAGCGGTTCGATCCCGCTAGGCTCCATTGGTGAGAGATCACCAAGTAATGCACATTGAAAATTGAATATCTATATCAAATAGTAACAAGAAAATAAACCGAAAACGCTGTAGTATTAATAAGAGTTTATGACTGAAAGGTCAGAAAATAAGGTTAAGTTAATAAGGGCGCACGGTGGATGCCTTGGCACTAGGAGCCGAAGAAGGACGTGACAAACGACGATATGCCTTGGGTAGCTGTAAGTGAGCGATGATCCAGGGATTTCCGAATGGGGGAACCCAACAGGTACTACCTGTTACCCGCATCTGTTAAGGATGTGAGGAGGAAGACGCAGTGAACTGAAACATCTAAGTAGCTGCAGGAAGAGAAAGCAAAAGCGATTGCCTTAGTAGCGGCGAGCGAAACGGCAGGAGGGCAAACCGAAGAGTTTACTCTTCGGGGTTGTAGGACTGCAATGTGGACTCAAAGATTATAGAAGAATGATTTGGGAAGATCAGCCAAAGAGAGTAATAGCCTCGTATTTAAAATAGTCTTTGTACCTAGCAGTATCCTGAGTACGGCGGGACACGTGAAATCCCGTCGGAATCTGGGAGGACCATCTCCCAACCCTAAATACTCCCTAGTGACCGATAGTGAACCAGTACCGTGAGGGAAAGGTGAAAAGCACCCCGGGAGGGGAGTGAAATAGAACCTGAAACCGTGTGCCTACAACAAGTTCGAGCCCGTTAATGGGTGAGAGCGTGCCTTTTGTAGAATGAACCGGCGAGTTACGTTATGATGCGAGGTTAAGTTGAAGAGACGGAGCCGTAGGGAAACCGAGTCTGAATAGGGCGCCTTAGTATCATGACGTAGACCCGAAACCATGTGACCTACCCATGAGCAGGTTGAAGGTGCGGTAAGACGCACTGGAGGACCGAACCAGGGCACGTTGAAAAGTGCTTGGATGACTTGTGGGTAGCGGAGAAATTCCAAACGAACTTGGAGATAGCTGGTTCTCTCCGAAATAGCTTTAGGGCTAGCGTCGACATTAGAGATTCTTGGAGGTAGAGCACTGTTTGGGTGAGGGGTCCATCCCGGATTACCAATCTCAGATAAACTCCGAATGCCAAAGAATTATGGTCGGCAGTCAGACTGCGAGTGCTAAGATCCGTAGTCGAAAGGGAAACAGCCCAGACCACCAGCTAAGGTCCCAAAATAATTGTTAAGTGGAAAAGGATGTGGGGTTGCACAGACAACTAGGATGTTAGCTTAGAAGCAGCTATTCATTCAAAGAGTGCGTAATAGCTCACTAGTCGAGTGACCCTGCGCCGAAAATGTACCGGGGCTAAAACAATTTACCGAAGCTGTGGATACCTTTATAGGTATGGTAGGAGAGCGTTCTATGTGTGATGAAGGTATACCGTGAGGAGTGCTGGAACGCATAGAAGTGAGAATGCCGGTATGAGTAGCGAAAGACAGGTGAGAATCCTGTCCACCGTAAGACTAAGGTTTCCAGGGGAAGGCTCGTCCGCCCTGGGTTAGTCGGGACCTAAGGAGAGACCGAAAGGTGTATCCGATGGACAACAGGTTGATATTCCTGTACTAGAGTATGTAGTGATGGAGGGACGCAGTAGGCTAACTAAAGCAGACGATTGGAAGAGTCTGTCTAAGCAGTGAGGTGCGAATTGAGTCAAATGCTTAATTCTATAACATTGAGCTGTGATGGGGAGCGAAGTTTAGTAGCGAAGTTAGTGACGTCACACTGCCAAGAAAAGCTTCTAGCGTTTAAACGTACTCTACCCGTACCGCAAACCGACACAGGTAGTCGAGGCGAGTAGCCTCAGGTGAGCGAGAGAACTC